>NZ_JBSXNR010000020.1:0-50034 GCF_056857735.1 Flagellimonas sp. L-11 | reverse complement strand
GGCCACCAAGAAATGGTCCATGCCCATCAGGAACTGGGGCATAATTTTAAACCAGTTCCTTACGATCTATGAAAAAAGGGTCAGGCTCTAGAAAAGCCAACCCCCGTTATTTTCAACTTACACACTTATTGGGATAGTGTCAAATTATACTTAGCAATATGTGCCCAAGTGCTATGGGAGCAATTGCTAAATGGCTGATAAACATTATTATAAAAATCTATAATGCCTGCCTCTTCTGCCATTTTTCTTGTGCTCAATCCAGACCAACTACCTAAGTTTACTTCTGTTAAAAATGAATATCTATGAGCATTGATAAAGTCTTCCTCACTTTTGATGTATTGCTCCATTAATTCGTTTTCTTCCGAATGTTGGTTTCTTTTATGTTCTAGGTCAAGTTTAAGTTGTCCAAGTCCATGAATAATAAATTTCTCTGAATGCTCCTTTGGATTATTCAAAACCCAAGCTAGATTAATATGGTTATCAGCCATTGACCTAAGTAGGATTGGAGCAATTTCTCCGTTCCAAATACTAATGTTTTTGGCTATTTGAATAGCTAAGGAAGTCTGTCTTGATAAAATACCTCCAATGACTTCATAGATAGCATTTTCCACTAGACTGATATTCCAATTATTCCAACGAACCTTTAATTCATTAGTAATATTTGAAACATAGCTATCAATTATTTCTGTTAAATCAATTCCCTCTTCCATAAACTCTAAATCAAGCACGGTTCAAGTTCAAGACATCGATTCCAAAAGTAGTTCTTCCACTCTGTATCATTTTCTATACTTCTTTCGCTCAAAAGAACATTGCTAGTTGCCCTAATAAAACTTGCAACTTTTCTAGACTCCTCTGTATCTGGGTATTTCAAGATTTCATTAATATCGGGTTCTTTGGCAGAATCTACCAAAAATAACTTACCGCATGAACCCAAAAGATAGACAGCATTTGTTAAGGATATTACTGATTCTTTGCTGCGTTTATCATAGAGATTAAACAATATACCTTTAATAAACTCAATGTTCTCCCTGGTGACTTTATCAGGCTTGAATATTTGACATAGGGGGCAATTTGGAAAAACGTTTAGCAGGTCTATCAGACCATCATGAATTTCACTATAAAGTTTCTCTTCTTTAAGTTTTTCGGTAATGGTGGTAATTTGAGAATCACTTAATTCTCGATACCAATTAATGTAATACGGTACTTCCTTTTTAATCTCTAAAGAGTCAATAATTCTAGTCAACTCTTCAATTAATAATGAACCTTCTATGATACCGAACTTCTCAATGAGAACTGATATCCAAATAATTTGGGGTATACCGCTGTCAACATATGAGTAGTCCGTATTAATATTAAATGACATTAAGGGGGGAATCAGTTTTTTACCCTTCTTTTTGTGGTCTGATAATACTTTCTTTCTTTGTGTTGACATTCTGATTGAATGAATTTGGAGTCCTTAATTCACAAATTTAATATTATAATACTTTACTCTAAGATGGGTTCGTTTCCTTTAAGTACTTGGGTTTATTCACTAATTTCTTTAAATAATAATAGTCATATTTTAATCATATACTTGTTGAATATAAAACATTATCAGTAAATATAATAGATAGATAGCTGCTTTGGGAGCAGGATTATAGGTATTGTATCTTATTTAACCTCCCTTATCCATTCACCATCCCTTTCCCGTTTGTCAAAAAATGACATAGTTAATTCATCCAATATCTTTTGATGTTCCTTGTCCTTGACTTGATTCGGAAGTCCTCTTTGATATTTATGGTTTACTGAGGTGGGTTTATGTCCCAATAGTGATTCAACCACTAAATCATGAATTAATAGGTTACCTGCTATTGTTCTAAAGATATATCTGGGGGTTTTGGTGGTAAAATGAGGTTTAACGCCCATGACTTTAGATATACGCTTTAAAGTTGCCCCATACAGCCTTGAGGTGTATTTATCTGTATTTGGGTCGGGTAGGAATGAGAATATCCTATCACTCTCTTTATTCCCATGTTTTTGAATTACAATCTTGGCAAATTCACTCAGCATATTATCTACTGTTCTACCTCCATCAGGTTTGCCATTATTCTTAAATCGTTTAAAAACTAACCTATCGTTTTGAAGATTGACCCATTTTAGATTGGCGATGTCTATAAAATCATGCCCTCCAATATGGATTTGGAAAAGAAAAATGTCTATTGCCCGTTGCATGCTTCTCTTTGTAGCATCTGTTGCATTAGGATGTTTAAAATGTTTTAATGCTTTGACATCACTTAAATTCCATCGTTTGGCTTGATGCTCAGGGCTAGATGTATTCTTGATTAATCCTTTAAAAGGTTCAGTTTGCTTTACCTCAACTGGCTTCCTTCTTTTAGCCTCATTATGAATAATGCGCATAGACCTTAGATAATATGAAATTCCACCTTCATTTGTGCCACTTTTGAGTTTATATATGCGATAATTTGCAGCCCATTCATAGGTAATGTCATTCAAACCAAAGGGCTTATCTCCCATATAATTCTTCACCTCTCTTATTGCAGCTTTTAGGTTTTCTGTTTTTTTCCCTTCAATCTCACGTTCCTTTATTAGTTTGTTGGAAAAATCATAGAAATCTAGAAAAGCTGTGTACTCTTCTAGCTTTTTCTTTAATGCCCAGACTTCAAGGTCACTCTCTTTTTGAAGTTGTGGAAAAACATCATCAATTGGTAAATCCTGAACAGGTTTTAACCTTATAAGTAATTTACTTAATGCCTCCTGTGCTTCCTTACTTTTCTTGGTCTTACTTTTTTGATATTGTTTAAGGGAAATATGTTTGCGTTTTTGAGAAATAGTACAGTATATTTGCAGCTTGACTGGATAACCCTTTTTGGTGTTTCTTCGAGTGTCAATAAATATTGAAGCTAATAGCATTTTGCACAAGATTTGCACACAAATTAGTGAAATTTTAGTCAAAAGCTCTTTAAGAAAAAAGAAAAAACTTCAAATAGTTTAATTTAAATAGTTGAAAATCAACTAAAAGACTATTTCGGGATGTGGCGCAGTCTGGTAGCGTACGCGCATGGGGTGCGCGTGGTCGCTGGTTCGAATCCAGTCATCCCGACGAACCACTAATCAAGTGGTATCAAAGCACTGTCAACTGACTGATTGACAGTGCTTTTTGTTTTTTATGCATTCATTTGATATCATTTAAATACATATAAAAGGTGTAGAGTTCGGTGAATGGTTCGGTACGTTCCTTGTGCATAATTTAGCTACAGCTTGACGCTGTTCATGGGTGTTTTGCAAACCTGTTTTGTCAAACCCAAAAGTTATGTATTATGCGCAATTCCAACACTTTAAAAGTACTTCTTTTCACGCGGGACATTTCAAATAATCCCCAAAAGCTGACCATTTATGCCCGTATCACCGTCAATGGGAAGAGGGCCGAGATAAGTCTTAAACGATATGTTTCGGTGAATGAATGGGATGAAAATAAGGGAAGGCTCCATGGTCTGACCCACAAGGCCCGTTTATTGAACAGCTATCTTGATGAGGTGTATGCTGCAATCATGGACACCCACAAGGTATTGTTGCGGGAGGAAAAAGTAATCACAGCACAGGCCATTAAGGCCCGTTATCTAGGACAGGACGAGCAACATAATACCCTGCTTGAACTTATCGAGTATCATAACAAAACACAAAAGAGTGTACTCCGCCCTGGAACGATGAAGAACTATTATGGGACCAAAAAGTATCTCCTTCGTTTTTTGGAATCCAATTACAAACTCCCCGACATCCGTTTGAAACAATTGAACTATAAGTTCATTACCGATTTTGAACATTATCTACTGAACGGCCCTGAATTGCAAAAGGGAAAGAAGTGTACCAATAATGGGGCGATGAAACACTTGGAGCGTTTAATGAAAATGGTCAAGCTGGGCGTCAAGTTGGAATGGTTGGACAAAGACCCTTTCATTAACTATAAGCTCCGGTTTCATAAAACTGAACGTAGTTATCTAACGGAAAGGGAACTTAGGCTCATTGAAGAAACGGACTTCACTGGAGCAGGCTATGAAAAGGTCAAGGACACCTTTCTTTTTTCCTGTTATACCGGGCTATCCTATATCGATGTCCGGGAACTTGAAAAGAATCAACTGGTACTTGGTATTGATGGAAACCAATGGATCTATACCAAAAGGGAAAAAACTTCGGAAAGTGTAAAACTGCCCTTATTGCCCAAAGCAAAAAAAATCATTGAAAAGTATTGGGACAGTCCAGAGACCGATACAAAAATACTACCTGTGCTTTCCAACCAGAAGACAAACAAATATCTAAAGGAAATTGCAAAGGCCTGTGGTATTTACAAAACCATATCCTTTCATTCAGCCAGGCACACTTTTGCAACAACGGTAACCCTTTCCAATGGTGTACCAATTGAAACCGTTTCAAAAATGCTCGGCCATACCAAACTGTCCACTACCCAGATCTATGCAAGGGTACTGGAGCATAAGATAGGTAAGGACATGCAGAACTTGATTGACCATATGAACCAAAAGGAACATAAAAAGGCAATCGGGGATTGAAAAGGGTATTCAGAACTACGACTGAATGGGAGTTGTTCGGAATAGCAAGAGGGTGATGCGCAAATTGCGCCATCACGGTTGTTTTTGGGTCTTCAACAAGTTGAAAACCAGTGAGTTGATAATATTTTGGAATACTGTACAAAATCAGGGGCTACAGTAGACTTTTCCGAAATCTACAGTAAACCCTTTGGGAAGCCCTGTAAACACTGGAAATTTTTGACGCAAAAATTGACGCAATTTCACTAAAAGACAAAATCGCACCTATGGAAAAGCAATCAACAAATGACAGAACAAAGAAAGGGACAGGAGCTTATTCCAATATCACCATAAAGAAAGAAACGGCCACACGCTTGGATAAGCCGGGTAAACTGACCCACCTTCGCCGGATGAAACTGACCAGGGTAAACGAACTGCCTAGATTTGATCTATCCTTGGGTTAAACTTAGTTTTTATTTTTCAATTTTCTTCTCATTGATTCTCCTTTTATGTCGATTCTGTGTGCCGTGTGCACCAAACGGTCGAGGATGGCATCGGCCAGTGTTTTTTCACCTATGATGTCATGCCATACTTCGACTGGTAGTTGTGATGCTATAATAGTGGACCTTTTGCCGTGACGGTCCTCGATGATCTCCATAAGCGCATGCCTGTTGATGTTGTCCAATGGTTTAAGGCCGAAGTCGTCCAAGATGAGCAAGTCCTGTTTTTCAAGTTTGTTTATCTGTTTTGGATAGGAACCGTCGGCCTTTGATGTCTTGAGCAGGGTAAAGAGCTTGGCGGTGTTGAAGTACATGACCTTTCGCCCCAAGGAGCAGGCCTGGTGGCCAATGGCCGAGGCCAGATAACTTTTTCCCACACCGGTACTACCTGTAATAAGTATGTTCTCCCTTTTTGGGATGAAGTCGCAAGAGCCTAGTCGCCGGACCAGGTTCTTGTCCAGTTGGCGTGACGGTCGGTAGTCGATAGCTTCCATGACGGCCATATACCTGAACCTTGCGGACTTGGTCAATCGCTCTATCCTACGGTTGTGCCGGTCGTCCCATTCGCTCTGGATGAGATAGGCAATGAGTTCGTCATTGGTATAGTCGGTATCGGCACCTCCGGTTTCCATTGTTGTTGCAAAGGCCCTGTGCATTCCAAAGAACCTCATTTCTTTCATCAATTGCATTGTTTTTTCGTTCATATGTCCAGTTTTAAGTGTTTTTATTCATAGTATTTTCCGCCCCTTATGTTCTTGTGTTCGGGCATTTTCGTTCCTTCATCATTATGGTCATCGATCTGGTCCCATCCCTTTTTGAGGATGCGCTCTACCATATTGTAATTGTACGCCCCATATTCCGAGGCACGCCTACAGGCACCGTCAAGACGTTCCCTTCCGTACTTTTTGGCAAGGTGGAGCACGCCGAGGCAGGATTTGTAGGATTGCTCGGGGTGCTGCTTTTTTTCCAGGATGGCAATGATGTACCCTTTACAGTATTCGCCGATATTGCCCGCCCAATCGATGAACCTTTCGCTGCTCCACTCGCTTACGAAACGATGGTGCGATGGCATATGGTCGGCCAAGGTGGTATATCCGTATTTTTTCCTGTTCCTTGTATGTACGGCGAACCTTTCGTGCTTATGGTAGATCTCGACGATACTGTCGGTATAGACCAGCTTGACCTGTTTGCCTATATGTCTGTAGGACACGCTGTAATAATGCTTGTCCTTCCCGAAATAGATATGGCTGTTCTTGTGTACGGTGGCCTGGGCATAGCGTTTTACCTCATAGCGTTTCCCTGGCAGGGGCATCAGTTCTCCCTTCTCGATTTCCCTGAAAAGCGAACGCCTGGAATATTCCCTTCCCCTGAACGACATTGCATTGTGTTTTTCCAACAGTTCCCTTATCGCCATGTTGAGATCCGTTATGCTGTGGAATACCTGGTTGCGTAAAGGGGCGAACACCCTGGTGTAGATTATCTTCACGGCGTTCTCCACTATGGCCTTGTCCCTTGGCCTATAGGTACGTGTGGGCAGTACCGCCGTTTCGTAGTGTTCGGCAAAGTCGGCGAACACCTCGTTGACCTTGGGCTCGTAACGGCTGCTCTTGGTAACCGCCGACTTCAGGTTGTCGGGCACCAGGGCCTTTGGTACGCCGCCATAGAACCATAGGGAGTTCTCGGTGCAGCGGATGAAGTCCTCCAGTTTTTGGCTTGCACAGGCCTCTACATAAGTGTATTGGCTGCTACCCAGTATGCAAACGAACACCTCCAGTTCCCTCAGTTCACCGGTCTCCCTGTCGACGATATGGAGTTTCTTTCCCGTGAAATCGATGAACAGCTTGTCACCGGCCTTGTGCTCCATGTGCATTACCGGAGAGGTCTCCTTGCGCCATTCGGCGTACCAGTACTTGAACTGTGAGAGTTTGAAGCCATCGGGGTGCTTGGCATGATATTCCTCCCAGAGCAACTGTCGGGTAACCCCGGTCTTTCTTATTTCCTTGTCAAAATAGGGAAAGTACTGCCTTAAGGTCAGCAAACGTTGGCTCTTGCGCTTTTGCCCGTCCTTAAAAAGGCCGTGGAGTTCCTCCAGGGTCATCTTCTCCACTTCGTAGGCCGTAAAACGGTACCGCCTGAAGAATTCGATGTACTTCCTGACCGTGACACGGGATATGCCCAATTGTTGGCTTATCCCACGCTTGCTCGTACCGGAGGTGTACAGTTTGTATATCAGTTTTGTTTTTCGCATGTCTATCTGCTTGTTCGCCATGGTGCTTTTTAACAAAAAAAGCACTTAGACTTTTTACAGATAGATCTAATCTAAAGGTGGTCCACTTTGGCCCGGCGGGGGTGGGTCACTTTCGTCCGGCCAGCTATGGTCACTTTAACCCGGCGAGGGTGGTATACTATGTCCGGCGTTTCCACTTCAGGGCATGCTCCAGGTCGACCGCGGAAATTAGAGAATCAACTGGTTTGGTATTAATGGTAAAGTCGACACACTTTGCGCTAAAAGTCTAACAAAAATAAGGTCTGGGCTCAAAGATCTTTTCTTTTGGTACTATGGAATTCTTGGTGAAGACCAAGATGCGGTACATGTCCTTGTCCCATATTTGACCAGGTATAAAATGATGTAGTTGGATAGCTATGGCTAAGCTTGTTCTTTTTCTAGCTTGGTGGACTGTTTTTTGATCAGGAACCAAAGAAAAGTGGTTTTATGGCGAATTATTTAACATATGTTAATTAGGTTAAGGTGGTTTCATAGGTAGTTTTATAAAATAAAAAAAGGGAGGCATTTAAAGGTGCTGTGGTATTCCTGGTATTGAATTTGATTAAAATAAGAATCAATCTTTGATATGGGAATCATTTAAGGCAATCTTATGTTTTCATGAACGGACTTCGTAAACAAGTTGCTCATAATCAACGGAACGGAGGATGTCTCAGCTATGGAATGAATTCAAACATCAAGTAATGGTGGTAAAAAATGGGCCAGATGGGACCGAAGATAGGCTTGTGTTCAACATTGATAGGAATACGTATGTCGAAACCATAAGCAGTTCTGGTTGTGCAAGGAAAAGTATAAGCTCCAATCAAGCATTGATTTTAATGACCATGGAAGGGGAACAGACCGTTAGAACCCATATCAATAAGACGATGCTGGACCAAAATGAAATGGTTTTTCTGAACCAGGGCACTGACATTATAGGAGGGGAAATATGTATCGAAGGTGAATTCAATGCTGCACTTATTGTGTTACATGAAAGTTATCTTCAAGAGTTCAAATTAAAGTACCGGGATTATATAACCGCATCCATCAATCAATTCGACCAAAGATTGACAAAAGTGACAACACCGGCCAATGTGGTGCCCTATGTTGATTTTTTGAGAACCTATTTTAAAGAAAACAATAAGGTTGCCAATCCCATAGTCCGGATAAAGGTGGAGGGGCTTTTACTTATGATGTTACTTTCGGATAATAGTCTTCCATTTCAAAAATTTCTTCTGACCATTGGGGAGCCCGAAAATGTCAATTTCAGGGTGAAGGTGGAGCAGACTATGTACGAGAACTTGACCATTCCGGAACGTGCTGAACTTGCCAATATGAGCTTATCCAGTTTTAAGCGAAGGTTTGTGGAAGTATATAAGGAAACCCCTGGAAGATGGTTCAGAAGACAACGCTTGAAAAGGGCGGAGGAGCTCATACATATGAGTGGCAAAAACATATCCGAAGTGGCATATGAATTGGGTTTTGAGAACATGTCACACTTTATTGGTGCATTTAAAAAGCAGTTTGGGCAAACGCCGAGCCGAATTCCAGTCAAGGGCATCTTAAGGTAATGCATCAATTGATTCACATCCATTGTTTATCCGACGAATTTCAAGTTATTGGTGGATTCACATAAAAAGGAATGATTTTCAAACAATAAGCTGTCAATGGCCGGTTACAATTAAAACTGGAATAGATTTTAGGTAAGGGTCCGTGACAAATTGGTATTGATATAGTTGTCTATTTTAGATCATGTGCATCTAAACATAAAATAGGTTCCTTTGGATATTATGTGTTTTCTTTAATATAAAGATTCAACGAAATCAAAATGATAGGTTGCCGCTGTATGCATAAACTTTTATTTTAACTCATGTCAAACTGAGGCTTGGCAGTAACACTGAATTTATATTTGTCCCCTCTATAATGCGAGTGTTCCATCTCAACGATTTCACCGCTTTCACAAAAAATGGCCCCGTCCAAAACAAAAATCGCCATGGGCACTTCATTTTCAAAATAATTGTCCGGTTCCTTTGGCATAATAATAGTGTTACCCAAAGTACGTTCAACATTCTTCAACTGAAGTCCATATACTTTTTCATATAAGCTCATCAGGGATTGATTATCCAGATCAGCTAAGTTTATTTTTGGGCAAAGTGCCAATGAAATGTATTTAATTTCATCTTTTAACATAATGTCATCACCAAACCTTAATCTATGTATTTTTAAAACAGGACCCTTTAAAATATAGTGATGGTTATTGATTTTGGAAGAGACGCCTTCTTCCAAAATGGTTTTCTCCAAGATAACGTTTTTGGGTTTGAACCCCTCTCTGAGAAGGTTGTCATTAAAACTTTCCTTTACCGCATTGAATGCGCCCAGTACCCGCGTTAAATGGCGATCTTCGGTACGATTCAAAACAAAAGTCCCCTTTCCTTTGATTCTTTTCACCCATCCCTTTAACTCAACCTCTAGAAGACTTTTTCTTGCTGTGGTATTGCTTACGGAATACATTTCGATCAATTCATTTTCCGAAGGTACCTTGTCCCCAGGTTGCAAATCACCTGATTTTATCTTCAAAATTAGGTCTTTGCTTATACTCTCATACTTTGGAATTCCTCTTTTCATATTAGTATTATTATTATTTTGACACTAAAATAGGTCAATAATTTGCAAATATTTAAAATATGGTTATATTTGATGTCAAATAAACTTAGTGCGTTAAGATGAAAAACAAAAAATATATACCCTGGCTAATCGTATCAATGGTATTTCTAGCAACCGCGCTTAGTTTTTTGGATAGACAGGTGCTTTCCATATCCATTATCAAAATTAAGGAAGATTTCTACATATCCGATACAGCTTATGGTTTAATTAATACCGGATTTTTAATCAGTTATGCGCTAATGTTTACTGCGGGAGGGGTCCTCATTGATCGTTTTGGAAGTAGATTGGGGTTGACCTATTCAGTTGGTATTTGGTCTTTGGCCACAATGTTGCATAGTATGGCAAATAATGTATTCCACTTTGGAATATTCAGGTTCTTTCTCGGTCTTGGGGAAGGAGGGGCATTTCCTGGTGCTATCAAAGCCGTTGTCGAATGGGTGCCCAAAAAAAGGCAGGCTCTCGCCAATGGAATCGCAATTGGAGGTGCCGCTCTGGGAGCTGTTATAGCCCCCCCTTTGTGCGTGTACCTTATGGCTATTATGGGTTGGAGAGGGGTTTTTATTGTTACCGGTGTTTTTGGACTGGTTTGGGTTTTTGTTTGGCTTTTATTGCCAAAGAGGGAATCCTTGAAGGATGTTCCTAAAGTTGAAAATAAAACAAAGAGCTGGGGAGAAACATATAATGGACTTCGTAAAATATTGAAAAACAAGGAGGTATGGGTTTTCATAGCAATCCGATTTTTACTTGATCCCATATTCTACTTCTACATGTTCTGGATTCCAAAATATCTCAGTGACGCCAGGGGAGTGGAATTGGACAAGATCGGTGAACTATTTTGGATTCCATTTTTAGCACTTGGTGTTTCCAATATGCTTGGAGGATTTTTTTCAGATGGTATACTGAAGAGAACCGGAAACTTGAATCTTGCAAGAAAATCGATTATGGGCCTAGCAGCCTTTTTGACGGTTCCTGTATTGTTTGTAAAATATGTCCCAACGGAAGAATGGGTGATAGTGATCATGGTCATTGCATTTTTCGCGCACGGCCTTTGGATAACCAACTACATTACATCGATAAGTGACACTTTTGGAAAAAAAATCACCTCCACCGTTGTGGGACTCTCCGGTACGGCAGGTGCACTGTCGGCAATGTTGGTCAATCCGTTGATGGGCAAGATCATTTCAAATTTTTCCTATGACCCCATGTGGATATATTCTGGTCTGATGTATGGGGTCGCCTTTATATTGTTTTTGATTTTCATACCTAAGATTTCCCTTTTGAAGCATGTACCTGAACTATAAATTTTTTGTTTGAATTTAGTTAGTGCGTAAACAAAATTAATTAAAGCGTTATTAAAAACTGGATTATATGAAATTAACTATAAAGAAACAGCCACAAAGAATAGGTGTCTTTGGTGTCGGCTATGATGTGTATTGGGGGCAATTTGATGGCCTTCTGGACGAGCTGATGGGAAAACACCGGATATTTCTTGAAAAGCTCTCCGGTAAAGGTGCGGAGATAGTGGATTTTGGCATGGTGGACAATCCCAAAAAGGCCTATGAAAAAATAAAGGAAATACAAGCCGCAAACTTGGATATACTTTTTTGCAACATGTTGACATATGCAACTTCGGGAACCTTTGGAATAATTGCCAAAACGCTAAGCATTCCTATTGTAATGGTTGCTTTACAACCCTTAAAAGCGTTGGACTATTCAAAAGCGTCAACCTATATGCAACTGGTCAATGATGATATTTGTGCAGTTCCTGAATTTGCAGGTGTTGCTGTTCGAATGGGCAAAAAAGTGCCCGATATGATTATTGGAACCTTACATGATGATGGGCATGTCGAAGAAAAAATAGATGACTACTGTAGAATTGCCAAAGTGCTCCATGATTTGAAAAATGTACATCTTGGACATATTGGGCATCCATTGAATGCCATGCTGGATATGCATACCGATGCCACAATGATCACATCGACTTTTGGTTGTCATATTGTGGAATGTGAGGCAAATGAAATTGTCAGATATTACGATCAAATGACCAATGAGGAAATTTGTGAAAAGGAAAAACTGATTCTTGATTTTTTTGATACACCTGACCCGGTTTCAGACCCGATTTCATTGAAGCTTAAAGCTGATGATCTCCGAGTAGCGGCCAAGGTCAGCATAGCCTTGGACAAGTTTGTGAGTGAAAGGGAAATAGATGGTTTGGCATATTATTATGATGGTCCGGAAAACAGCGCAGTGCGGACGGTCATGTCCAACCTCATTGTTGGCAATTCCATCTTGACTTCAAATGGATTTCCCATGTGCGGTGAGTCTGATATGAAAACATTGGTGGCCATGCTCATAATGGATCGCTTAGGGATTGGAGGAAGTTTTGCTGAATTCCATCCGGTTGATTTCAATGAAGACTTTATCCTTGTGGGACATGATGGCCCACACAATATTTCAATTGCTGATGGCAAACCAATTCTTAGAAGTCTAAAAAAATATCACGGAAAACCTGGGCATGGGGCAGGTGTCGAATTTAAGATCAAGGAAGGACCCATAACGATGCTCTCCATTACTTCCACATTTGATGGAAAGTTCAAATTCATTATTGCAGAAGGGCAATCCGTCAAAGGTCCGATACCTCCGACCGGAAATACAAACACACGCGGTCATTTCAAACCGGATGTGAGAACATTTCTCTATAAATGGATGGCCGAGGGGCCAACACATCATTTTTCACTTGGCATTGGCCATCATGCCGAGATTATCTCAAAAATAGCCCATTACCTCAATATTGAATCGGTAATTGTAACAAACTAATTAATTCAATCTAAATCACATAATAATGAAACTAAACAAAATACTTCAACTAAGAAGAGGCTTGGCAAGACCCTTGGTCTTTACCATTCTCTTCCTTTGGGGTTGCTCAGTGAACATCTGGGGGAACACCTATGCTTTTGAAAATGAAGACCAGTACTCGATCTCCGGGAAAGTGGTCGATGAGAGCGGCGCTCCCATTCCAGGGGCAAATGTTGTGGAAAAGAACACCACCAACGGCGTGATCACCGATTTTGACGGAAACTTTACCATAGACGTTGTTGATGACAATGCTGTTTTGGTATTTTCATTTATTGGCTTTACCACCCAAGAAATAGCGGTTGCCGGACAAAATGAGCTGAACGTGTCCTTGGTAGAAGACCTGAGCAAACTCGATGAAGTTGTTGTGGTAGGTTATGGAACACAGCGAAAAAAGGACCTTACGGGATCAATATCACGTGTTGATATGACCGAAGTAAACCGACCATCAATCGCAAGTTTTGACCAGATGCTCCAGGGTCAGGTAGCTGGAGTTCAAATTTCGCAAACCTCGGGTGCTCCGGGAGGAAACATCAATATCCTGGTGAGGGGCATGAGTTCCATTACAGGGGGCAATCAACCTTTGTACGTAGTCGATGGATTTCCGATCGGGAGTAGCGATAATTCCGATTTTGGTTCGTATGGGGGGAACCTTTATTCTTCGGATGGCATTGCTAGTAATGGACAACAGCAACGTCTCAACCCTTTGGCTTCGATCAATCCATCTGATATTGAATCCATAGAAATCCTAAAGGATGCCTCAGCTACCGCGATCTATGGCTCAAGGGGTGCCAATGGCGTTGTCATCATCACAACAAAACGAGGTAAGGCCGGAAAGGCTGAAATAAGTGCTGAGGTTTCATTGGGTATGCAGTCAATAGCCAACAAGCTCACGCTGTTGAACAGT
Source organism: Flagellimonas sp. L-11 (assembly GCF_056857735.1). Classification (NCBI taxonomy): domain Bacteria; kingdom Pseudomonadati; phylum Bacteroidota; class Flavobacteriia; order Flavobacteriales; family Flavobacteriaceae; genus Flagellimonas; species Flagellimonas sp. L-11. Next base: position 36,309 of record NZ_JBSXNR010000020.1, on the reverse strand, counting down.
CAGCAATATGCTGAATACGTGGCCCAGGGTCGTGATAATGCCCATGTTTTTGCCGGGGGTTCTGCAAGTGATCCCAATGAGTTGAGAGCTAGTTCAAGACAAGTCAGACCTGAATTCAGAAATCCATCATCTATCACGACCAATACTGACTGGCAAGATGTCATTTACAGAGTGGCTCCCATTCGGAACTACCAGGTTTCATTCAACAATGGCAACGAAAACACTCGGTTCTTTATAGCTGGCGGATACTTCGACCAAGAAGGTATTGTTGAAACTTCCAGCTTTAAAAGGTTCAATCTTCGTACCAACATCGATTCCAATATCTCAGAAAGAATTAAAATTGGAACCTCCTTAAATGGTTCTTACAGTTATGGAAATTTTCCTAATACAGAAGGACATTATGGTACTGGAGGTCTAATCATGGCCGTTCTTTCAGCTTCCCCCACAATTCCCATCTATAATGAAAATGGCGACCCTTATTTTAACCAGGATGATGTAACCGACGGTTTGGGATGGTTGGCAAATCCCCTCGATCTGTTGAGTGGGTTTTCTGATGAGCGACGAACTGCCAATATTTTGTGGAACAATTATTTGGAGTACAAGCTGCTTGATGGCCTCACATTCAAAACCAGTATCGGTATAAACTATACTGCGGGGCAGACCGATATTTGGAGAACTTCCAAAATACCCAATTTCACAACATTGAACTACCCTGCCAATGCTGGTGTGAATCGCACCAATTCACTTAACTGGTTGAACGAAAATACGCTCAACTTCAAAAAAACCTTTAACGATAAACACCTATTGGATGTTTTGGCCGGATTTACGGTACAGAAGGATAGGTTTGAAATGGTGTCTGTTGGAGCTTCGGATTTTCCTACGGAGAATGTTCCGTACATCTCTGCAGGGATTGTAAATGCTGGTGACCAAATTATTTCAGAGTGGTCCTTACTATCCTATATGGGCAGGATAAACTATTCCTATGACAGCAAATATCTCTTCACCGCCACGGTACGACGTGATGGCAGTTCCCGATTCGGGAGCAATAATAAATGGGGTTCTTTTCCATCTATTTCCATGGGATACAATATATCCGAAGAAAGCTTCATGGATTCCGTAACTTTTATCAGCAATTTAAAATTACGCGCCAGTTATGGGCTTTCAGGGAACAATCAAATAGGAAATTACAATCATATTGGTCTATTGGCACAATCAAACTATGTGGCCAACAACAATCGAATTCCTGGTTTGGTCCCAAGTTCACTTTCAAATGAAAATCTTACATGGGAAAAATCCAAGCAGGTGAACCTTGGATTGGATATTGGCTTGTTTAAAGATCGAATCTCTTTGACCACCGATATCTACAGGGATTTAAAAACAGATCTTCTTCTCGCGGTTCAATTACCATCAGCAAGTGGTTTTGAGAGTGCCACACAGAATATTGGGGATATAGAGAACAAGGGGATAGAAGTGGGCCTGAACACAATAAACGTTACCGGTAATGATTTCACATGGACAACCAGTGCCACCTTGAGTGCCAATAGGAACGAGGTCCTGAAATTGGCTAACGAGAACGGTAGGATTTCCAATAATGCTTACCAGATCACTGAAGTTGGGGAGTCAATATCCAGTTTCTATATGCTCAATGCCATTGGTGTGTTCGCCAATTCAGCTGAAATAGAAGGTGCTGCCCTACAGCATCCACAGACGCAGGCAGGCGACCTTCGATTTGAAGATGTCAACAATGATGGCGTTATAGACAATGATGACCGTAAAATTGTCGGTAGCCCTTTTCCCGATTTCACTTGGGGATTGGATAATAGATTTACCTATAAAAATTTAAGCTTGAGTATATCGCTTGTAGGTTCCCAAGGGGCATCTACATACTTTCAAGGAGGCTCGGCCGTACTCAATAGTGCTGGGGTACAAAACCAGATTGCCGATATTTCCCTGGGAAGATGGGTTTCCGAATCTCAACCTGGGGATGGGTTTCAACCCCGTGCCATTCGAAGTAACTATGCAAATGCGTTTGGGACCAGTTCCCATTTTTTGTTCGACTCATCCTTTACTCGTATCAGGAATGTCAACCTTTCCTATAGCTTTCCTGTTGAGACCGCAAATAAATTAGGGCTAAACCAATTATCCCTCTATGCGGATGTGGCCAACCTTTACACTTTTACTGATTATCCTGGATACGATCCCGAATCCAGTACAGCAGGGAGTAACCTTGCGAGCTCAGGAATAGATTACTTCACTTTTCCATTGGCCCGTACCATTACCTTGGGTCTAAAACTATCATTTTAACTCATTAAAAAGTAGAACCATGAAAACATATAAAATAATAGTATTGACATTCATCGTTGTTTTTAGTTCTTGCTCTGATTTTCTTGAGTTAGAGCCCGAATACGTAGTCAACGAAGCGAGCTTTTACCAGACAGTGGAGGATTTTGAAACTGCAACGATCGGCAATTACTCAGAGTTACAGGTAATTTATGATGCATCCATATTGAAACTTGCGGAACTCACCACTGACAACGCTTATATACAATGGACCTCTCCCACCACTTCAGAGTTTGAGTGTGATGAGATGAGGCTCACCTCTGCCAATACCGAGATAAACACGGTTTGGAATCTCAGTTTCAAAACTATTGTACGTTGCAACACCATTTTGGAAAAAATCGAAATTGTGGATTTGGATGAAACCATAAAGGACCAGTATAAGGGCGAGGCACATTTTCTTCGGGCATTCAATTATTTCAACCTTGTCCGTCTCTTTGGAGATTTACCGTTGGTGGAAGTCGTATTCAATAGTCCCTCGGAAATAGGGACATACGATATGACCCGAAAACCTTCGTCTGAGATTTATGACCTGATCATATCCGATCTGGAAAATGCGAATTCATTGTTGCAAGGTATTGACCTTGGGAAATCCAGGGCTTCGGCTGGTGCTGCCCAGGCATTGTTGGGTAAAGTATACCTTACTCAAAAAAACTATGCTCAAGCCCTGACCACCCTGAAATCCGTTATTGATTCCGAGGAATATGATTTACAGGATGATTATGGGGAATTGTTTACCAATGGCAATGATGAACTACCTGAGTCAATCTTCGAAATAAAATATCTCTCTGGAAACATTGGTGAAGGAAATAGCTATTCAAGTTTGTTCACCCCTCCAAGTTTTAACGCCGCCATTTTTCCTGGGAACATGAACGGTACCGGAAGAATTGTCCCCACTTTGAATGTAAGGGACAGTTATGAAGATGGGGATTTGAGGAGGGAATTGTCCATTAAGGATTCACTTCTCTTATTGGATGGCACCTATGAGCAGCTTCAATATGGTCTAAAATTTGTCGACTTTACCGTAGGACTTCAGGGAGACGGAGGCATTAACTTCACGCCATTAAGGTATGCCGATGTGCTACTTATGTACGCTGAGGCTTTAAATGAATCCAATAGGACGGAAGAGGCATATCCCTTTATTAATCAGGTTAGAGCCAGAGCATCACTGGATCCATTGGATGGTTTGACATCGCAGGACTTTTCACTGGCTTTGGAACATGAAAGAAGAGTGGAGTTTCTCAGTGAGGGACAACGCTGGTTCGATTTACTCCGCACAGGACGAACCATTGAAGTACTCAACGCATACTTCCAGGACATAGGAACAAATTTCTCAGTCACGCAAACGGAGTTATTATTTCCATTGCCACAGAGAGAACTTGATATTGATCCAAACCTGGTACAAAATCCAGGATACTGATATAGTCGTTAGTTTGTGTAAAAATACCCAATCGCATCTTTATGATTGGGTATTTACTTTGCGCTCCGACTGTGATATATAAAGTTTAAGATAGACTTTGAACAAATACTTCCATGAAAAAGAACATATTCTTCATTCCCATTATCAGTTTATTTACCATTGGGATATTTCAATTTTCCCAAGCTCAGGAAGTAGGCCAATATGAACTACTGAAAGAAGAATTTAAGAGCCCACCGATGAGTTCATGGCCCAAAACCTATTGGTGGTGGTTAAACGGAAATATTGACACTACGCGGATAAAGGAGGAAATCACCGCCATGAAAAACGCGGGCTTGTCCGGCTTCGATATTTTTGAAATAGGTAAACGAAATAAAGATACCATTATTCCTACCGGCGAAATCACCTTTATGGGCGATGACTTTCTCCGCGCCGTTAAAATAGCGGTTGATCGAGCATCAGAGCTTAAAATGGAAGTAGGTCTTAATATGGCCAGCAGTTGGAATGCCGGTGGTGCTTGGGTAACCCCTGAATTTGCCGCAAAATCAATTTATTTTTCAAAAGTCCCTTATAAAAAGGGCAAGACCAAATTGCCTTTTCCAAAATTGACAAGGTATAAAAAGGAAGGAAAAATAGTTTTAAAGGAGGATGATAAAAATGTCCAGATCGAATTGGCCGATAATGGTAAACCGGTCTTTTATAAGGAGATTGCCATTCTGGCGATACCATCAGACAAAAATAAACTCCAAGTTACAGATGTGATTGACGTAAGCGCCTTTTATGATAAGGACAACGAAACCCTACGATGGAACGAGGAGGGCGAGTATGACATTTATCGGTATGTTTGCTCAAATTCAGGTGAGCAACTAAAACTCCCAAGTGAGAACTCCAAAGGCCCCATCATTGACCATTTTGACCCACAAGCAACGGAGTTTCATTTTAATTACATTATTGACCGTCTAAAAGAAACACTTGGCAATGATTTGCACAAATCAGCCTTAAAGAGCTTGTACTTGGCTAGTTATGAAGCGCTTGGAAATGTTTGGACACTAACACTCCCCGAAGAGTTCAAGCGATTGAACGGTTATGGGATATACCCGTTTATACCCGCTTTATTTGATAAAACCCTTTTTACAGAGGAAATCACATCGAAGTTCACCAAAGATTTTCAGTTCACCCTATCTGAGTTAATGATCAAAAACTTTTATAAGAAGGCGAAGGAAATCTGCAATGCCAATGGACTGCTCATCAATTCAGAATCAGGAGGCCCAGGGTTCCCATTGCACAATGTGCCCGCCGAACCCTTAAAGTCGCTGGGGGCCATGGATTTGCCCAGAGGTGAATTTTGGTTGAATTATAATCGCTTCAACGACGATGGTGTCGATATACTCAGGGTGGTAAAAGAGGTATCCTCTGCTTCGAATATCTATGGCAGGGGTATCGTGGAAGAAGAAGCGTTCACCAGTTTCCAACATTGGCAAGAGGGTCCATTTGATATGAAAAGCGTTGGTGATAGGGCTTTTTGTGAGGGAATGAATAAAGTAGTTGCACACGGAAGCAGTCACAATCCCAGTGGAATGGGATACCCTGGTATTGTTTATCATGCTGGGACCCACTATAACGATAAACGAGTATGGTGGTCCATGGTAAAACCCTTCAATACCTATCTATCCCGTATATCCAATGTACTCCAAAAGACAAAATTCCATGCTGATGTCCTGTACTATTACGGTGATGCCGCTCCCAACTATACGGGCCATAAGAATAGTCGCTTTACCATTGGACCTGGGTATGATTATGAGGTCATCAACACAGAGATTTTGGATGAGCTACAGGTATTGGATGGAAATTTGGTTTTACCTACAGGGGGTGAGTTCAAAATCCTGGTTCTTGCCAATGAGGATGAAATCCCATCGGAAGTGTTGTCCAAAATAACCGCCTTGGCCTCCAAAGGCGCGAGAATTATATCCGAAAAGCCTGAACGAATCCATTATAGGTCAAATACCAATGGCTCAAAGTTTAAGATGAAAGACATTGATGATCTTTGGATTGATGCCAAAATGGTAAAGAATCCACAAACTGTAAAGAACAAGGTCATTTCTGGAATTGAACCCATCTCCATGCTCCGGCTCCTCAATACGACTCCGGATTTTTATTATGAAGATGCCGCCTTCTCAACCTTGGACTATGTTCACTACAAGAATGGTTCAAATGATTACTATTTTGTGCGGAACACCACAAATGAATCGGTTACACGAGCGTTGCGTTTTCGTCAACAGGATAAGTCCCCTGAACTGTGGAATCCCATAACCGGCAAAATTTCACAGGTGACTATTTTTGAACAGGTGGGCCAACATATAAAACTCCCGCTCACGCTTTCTCCTTATGGATCATTGTTCGTGGTGTTCACCAAGGCGGAAAACAATGCAAAGTACAAAAGCATTGATTCGGGCCAATTACACCCGCCATCCATACAATTTACAGACAACGGAACCTATGTTATGGAAACTACCAAGGCCGTATTCACAAGGGACACTGGAAAGGATACATTGGTCAATTTTGTCAAAAATCAGTACTTGACCGGTGCATGGGAAGTATACTTCCCTAATTTAAAAAATGATAATGAACCTTTTGTTTTTCCCGAACTCACTTCTTGGACCGAGCATAGCAACGATGAGATCAAATTTTATTCTGGTATAGCCAAATACATCAAAACGTTCGAATATGAAATCAATGCTGTAAATGCTCCAGACCATCTTCTATATCTTGATCTTGGCGAAATCTCAAAAATTGGTGAGGTATGGTTAAATGGGAAATATTTGGGGGTAACATGGGCAAAACCACATCGTTTTGATGTTACAAATATTATTGCCCCCGGAAACAACACTTTGGAAATTAAGGTCGGTAATACATGGTCCAACAGATTGACCGGAGATGCCTTGACAGGCCAAAACCATACGTTTACCAATATCACGGAAACTGTTGTCCCAGGTCTGAACAAAACCCGGGTCAAATGGAAAGATGTACCATTAATTGTATCTGGACTAATGGGGCCAGTAAAGTTAATGACTTTAAGACCAATTGAATATTAACTATTTCCTATTACTCCAAAACGCAACTGTTACTATGTTTCTCTACGATATTTTTTTGGGCATACCCACACAATACTTTTTATATTCCCAAATAAAAAGGTACGTTCTTATTGGTGTTACTTTATTGAGTTTAAACGTGAACCTTGTCCAGGGACAGGATTCCAAGACCAATATCAGCCCTAATGTAATACTTATTTTTACCGATCAACAGCATGCCAATATGTTAAGTGCCGCAGGCAACCCTTACTTGGAAACCCCTGCCATGGACGAATTGGCCAATAATGGGGTTATGTTTACCGAATCCTATTGTACATCACCTGTATGTGCTCCAGCCCGAAGCAGCATAATCACGGGTATGATGCCACATCAGACCGGGGTCGAATGGAATGGTCAAAGTATAAAGGATAACATAGCCAATTCAGGAGAGCTTTTCCGTGAAGCAGGTTACCAAACCGTATGGGCTGGCAAATGGCATTTACAGGAAAGCTATCCACAACAATCAAAATATAAAGGGGGGAGGATAAAAGGTTTCGATATTCTTCCGTTTTGGAACGCCGATCAGGAACGATGGATACTAGGCTCGGAGACCGATCCACCTCTAACTACAGCAGTTGTTGATTATCTCAAAGCCTATAATAAAAATAAGCCCCTGTTCCTTTCCATAAGTTATCATAACCCTCACGATATCTGCTTTTACCCTAGAAAAAAAGGATGGATATCACCCAAGGATTCTCTGTTGGAAATTAGACATTATGGCTTTAAACATAATCTGCCGAAGGTCATAGGAACGCACCCAAAGAATTTAGCAAGCCTGCCTCCATTGCCCCATAATCACAACACTTCCGAGAAGGAACCTGATTTTATATTGGAAAAAAGAAAGCATCATGATGAATATGGAGTTGAAACCAAGTTGGCAAATAGGGAATTCGATGATTTGATTTGGAAAGGCTATTTAAATGCCTATCATAGACTGACGGAGGCAGTGGATTTAGAAATTGGCAAGGTTCTTAAAACCTTGAAAGAGTATGGTTATTGGGAAAACACCCTGATTATTTTCACTTCCGATCATGGGGATGGTGCGGCCGCACACAAATGGGCCGCCAAATTGAGCTTTTACGAAGAGGCCTCAAAAATACCAATGATAGTGTATTGGCCCAATATGAAGGAAAAAGGGATAATAGACCGCTTCCATGTGGTATCCCAGATAGATGTATTGCCCACTATGCTGGATTATGCAGGAATAGACACTTCAATCAACTTTACCGGAAGAAGCCTTAAGCCCATAATAGAGAACCGAAAATTTCAATGGAGGGAATTCACGGTGGTTGAACTTGCGGATTACAAAAAGGACAAAACACGCAAGGGCAGAATGATAAGAAAAGGGGCTTTAAAGTATATTATCTATAGTACCAAGGAGGAGCAACTTTTTAATGTCGAACGCGACCCTGGAGAACTCCAGAATTTGATTAATGAGCCAACACTTTTATACGCTCGAGAAGAGCTAAGGGCAAATTTGGCGGAATGGGCAAAGGAGACCTCAGATAGCTTTTCCTTAGAGATATTGGGGCTATGATCATAACACAATTAAGAACTATGAAGCACGGACGAGTTGACTATTTAAATGTGTAATTTCTTAAATAAAATATCAAATGACTGTTAGTGGATTTAAAATGAAACTTAAACCCGGTATGGGCGAAGTTTATAGAAAAAGACATGATAGCATATGGCCAGATTTGAAACAGGCCTTAGTGGAATCAGGAATTGTGGATTACGTTATCTTTTTGGAAGAAGAGACCGGGCAAATTTTTGCCTATCAGCATCTGTCAGACAGCAACACTATGCATAGTTTAAAGGATAACCCAATATTACGGCAATGGTGGGATTTTATGGCCGATATTATGGAAGTAAACCCCGATAAATCACCTGTAGTATCAGAACTTAAGAATGTTTTCTCATTAAAAAACACCCTATGAAGTCTCTAAACAAATGGCTTGTATTTTCACTGAAATCAATAGTCGTACTGACCCTCACATTGGCAAATTATTCGTGTGGGGAAAATCAAAGTGCCAATGTGGCAACTTCCGATTATCAAGACCTAAAAAGCAGTTTTAGCGCCCCTGGAATAAATGCACGCCCCAAAGTATATTGGTGGTGGCTCAATGGACATATCGATACCATTCGAATGGTAGAAGAATTGAGGGCCATTAAAAATGCGGGGTTGGGCGGTGTGGACATCTTTGATATTGGTGTTAAACCCTCAGGAAATCCAGATCAGATGATTCCCGGGGGACCTGGCTTTATGGGCAAAGAATCGGTGAATGCCATAAAAGTGGTTCTCAAAGAAGCTGAAAGGCTTGGTCTGGAAGTTGGCCTCAGCTTATCAAGTAGTTGGAATGCCGGTGGTAGCTGGGTAAAGCCCAAACACGCCGCAAAAACCATCTACTACTCAAAAATACTTATGGATGGACCAAGTAAGGGCGTAACAGCGCTTCCATTTCCAAAAATAACCCCCAATAGTAAAGGTGAGCCACGAAATATTGAATATTCAAAGAACGGCAGGCCTGCCTATTTTGAAGAAATCGCAGTTATAGCGGTACCTTCTAAAATGCAGAACCTAACGGATACAACAAAGATCATAAATGTCACAAGGTATTTCAATAAGGAAAATGAAACTCTTGATTGGAAACCAAGTAAGGGAAAATGGGACATCTACCGTTTTATCTGTTCAAATTCCGGAGAACAATTGATTGTTCCAAGTGAGAATGCCAAAGGGCCCATTATCGATCATTTTGATTCAACAGCGACCCAAATGCACTTAGAGTATTTCATAGATCGATTGAAGCCCATAACCAAAGATCTGCAAAATTCACCTCTTAAATATTTGTATTTGGCCAGTTATGAGGCCAAAGAGTTTGCGTGGACCCCAACTTTCCCTTCGACCTTTAAGGAAATCAATGGATATGAGGTGTATAAATTTCTTCCAAGTCTTTTTAAGCCCGAAGTGTACGATTCCCTCTTAATTCAAAAATTCAATCATGATTATGCAGAGACCTTTTCTGAACTAATGATCGAGAACCACTATGGAAAGGCCAAAGAAGTTTGCAATGAACATGGACTGAAAATAAGCTCAGAAGCTGGAGGTCCGGGACATATGCATCATATTCCGGTTGAAACCTTGAAGGCATTGGGAGCTTTGGATGTCCCTAGAGGGGAATTTTGGTTCAAACGCCCATATCTAAACAAGGACAGCATTGATATGGTTTGGCTGGTCAAAGAAATAGCGGCAGCTTCACATACCTATAATAAGGAGATTGTGGAACAAGAAGCTTTTACAAGCTATAAGGATTGGCAAGAAGCACCCCATGACCTAAAACCATATGCCGACCGGGCCTTTGCCGAAGGGATGAACAAACTGGTCATCCACGGATTCTCACATAACCCATCAGAATACGGGCTTCCCGGAATAGCTTATTTTGCCGGGACCCATTATAACGACAAACGGGTATGGTGGCCGAAGGTAAGACCTTTCAACGATTACTTGGCCCGTATTTCCACAATCCTACAGAACAGCAATTTTGTGGCCGATGTCCTTTGGTATTACGGTGAGGAAATCCCAAATCTTGTTACTCCAAAAAATACACCGTTCCATATAGGTAAAGGTTATGATTACGAAGTCATAAATACAGAAATCCTTCTGAACGACTTGACCGTGAAAGATGGCAAACTTGTGTTGCCCGGGGTATCTGAATACCACATGTTATATGTCTCGGAAGAAGCATTGAGCCCAAAAACATTGGGTAAACTCGAAGAGCTGGTAAACATGGGCGCCCTAATAATTGGAAAAAAACCAACCCATGCCCCCGGTTTAATAAAAAAGGGCACCATGGATTCAGTTACATCGATTACGGACAGATCGTGGACAACATCTACAAAAAACGAGCCGCTTAAAAGAGGGAAAGTGAATGCCATAAGTACGCCCATTGAGGTTATGGAATCTTTGAACATCCCTCCTGATTTTGATTATTTCGATAATCATGTGGACCAAAGAAAAGCACCGTTGGATTATATACATTACCAAAAGGGAAGTTTGGACTTTTATTTTATAAGAAACACGACCGATACATGGATATCCAGGGACTGTAACTTTAGACAGGTCAACAAAATCCCTGAGATTTGGGATCCGGAAACCGGAGATATAATTCCTATAAATATTTATGATGGCAAGGAAAACGGCACAAATATCCCATTGACCTTAGCTCCTTATGGATCATATTTCATTGTGTTCAAGAATGGAATACCAGCGCCAAAATATACCGGTATCAAACCATTGAACAATGTACCCCCTAGATTGGATTATACTTCCAATGGAACCATCGCTTTGGATAGCACCGAATTGGAACTTCAATTACCAAAAGGTTCCAAAAAAGTGGCCCCATCAATGGAGAAGACCACCATACTTGGAAGTTGGCAACTGAGTTTTCCCTTACTTTCCGGGGAATCTTCTGAACCGGTCTTTCCCGAACTCATTTCTTGGACCGATGCCATGGAGGATGATATCCGCTATTTTTCCGGGATAGCCACCTACACAAAAACTTTTGAGTTCAGTAAAAATGACATTAGTGGAAGCATTTATCTGGATTTAGGGGATGTTGCCGAAATTGCCGAAGTATGGCTGAATGGCACTTCCTTGGGAATCACTTGGACAAGGCCTCATCGATTCGATGTGAGCTCCATTATTTCGGAAGGAACGAATACGATTAAAATCGAGGTGGCAAACACGTGGTCAAATAGGTTGACAGGTGACGCAAGAACCGGTAACAAGTCAACCGAAACCAATATTGTGAAAGCTAATAAGAACCTGATACCTTGGGAAGAACTTCCGTTAAAGAAATCGGGTCTCTTGGGTCCCGTAACAATCCAAAGCTACAAAGCACTTTAACATAGTCGTAAACATAGATAACTTATGACAGCGGACATGAAAAAGGAAATTCCTTTGGCCATACAAACTTTACCGAATACATTGGTTTTGATTCTGGTGTACTTATTTTATCTATTCCACTCATTACTCTTTGCACAATTGAGACCTGCCCAAATTTTCGGAGATCATATGGTCCTCCAAAGGGATATGGAGGTTCCCATTTGGGGAATGGCCCGACCTGGAGAAAATATTACCGTGGTTCTTGACGGCAATATAAAAAGCACTTTGGCTGATACGGATGGGCATTGGTACCTCAAACTTCCCCGAATGCAAGCAGGAGGTCCGTACCAGATGAAGGTACTGTCCCGGAATGAGGAAATTATTATGGATGATGTACTTATTGGTGAGGTTTGGTTTGCCTCTGGTCAATCCAATATGGAACATGCCATAGGGGGATGGTCGTGGATTCCCCATTCTGAGGTGGAAGAATATGAAAGGGAGATCAAAGATGCGGATTATCCCAACATACGAATGTTCAATGTTCCCAAATTGGCGTCGCCTGTGGAAATGAACGATTTACATGATGGTGCATGGGAATTACCGTCTACAAGTTCCTTGCCCCATTTTTCTGCCTCTGCTTGGTTTTTCTCGAAAGCACTTTATAAAAAGTTGGATGTCCCCATTGGTATAATCCATAGTTCATGGGGAGGTACTGCAATTGCCCCTTGGATGGACCCAGAGTCCCTGGGGTCATTCCATCATGATATCCCATTGTCAAAAGTCCCTTTGAACTTTGATGAACATGATTGGCGCTCAAAAATGAACAAGGAATGGTCCAAACATGTGGCCCATAGGACCCAAATCAGTTTTTCAGGTTTGGATCGGGCCGTAGCTTTGTCCGATACAATTGCAAAGAATCCCTTATGGAAGGAGATTCCCCAAATAACTGCACTGGGGGATACTTTGAAAAATTGGGTTTGGTTAAAAAAGGAGTTGGACCTTCCCCAAATGGATGCCAACGGTGACTGGTACATTCAACTTGGGTATTTAAACCGGCAAGCCCATATCTTTATAAACGGAACTGAAATGGGATACACGCTCTATCCACAAAAATGTATCATACGCTTTTCACCAAGGGTATTGCAAGAAGGCAAAAATGTAATTCTCATTCGTCTTGCCCAACCTTGGGGGGAGCCAAAAGTTGAGGGGGAGCAATTTATTTTGGTCAATGACGACACTAAAACAAAACTTGATATATCAAAAAACTGGCTTCTCTTGAGTCCAAGGGATTCAGTTTTGCCCAATGGCACCACCAACTCGGACAAGGCAACGTATCTTTTCAATGGCATGGTTGCCCCCTTGGCCCGATATGCAATCAAAGGATTTATTTGGAACCAGGGCGGTTCTGATATCACTAGGCCCGATTTTTATAAAAATGCATTCCCTGCCCTGATCAAAGGTTGGAGAAAACAATGGGAGCAACCTGAAGCCCCGTTTATTTTTGTGCAACTTTCAAATTACCAACGCCATTGGCGGCAAAATCAAAGATCCGTGTCGCGGGCTCCTTTGAGATTGGCACAGATGAGTGCACTCACCCTTCCCCATACGGCCATGGTCGTGTCATATGATATTGGGAATCCATTGGATGTCCACCCGGCCAATAAGCAGGATTTTGGACATCGATTGGCCATTCAAGCACTTTCGAAAGTATATGGTTTTGACATCCAATCCGATGGTCCTAGATATAAAACCCATGTTACAAAAGGGAATGTTTTGGTTGTACACCTTGAAAATGGCCCAATCCATTACATGGAGGACTCATCTGGAGATTGTGTTGGCGGTTTTGAAATCGCCGGAAGTGACGGTGTTTATTTTCCTGCAAGGGCAAGCATCCAAAAAAACCATGTACATCTGACCTCCGATAAAGTACCTTCCCCAAAGTACGTTCGATACGCATGGTCGGACAGTCCCGAATGTATTGTGTACAATTCAGCAGGACTTCCTTTGGCACCTTTTGTAACGGACAATTAACTTAAACCTGGAAAATCATTAATAATGAACACAACATTTACCACCTTCAAAAACCGAATTGGAATTTTTTATATCATCTTGATATTGGCATTAATGGGGTGTCGGAATGAAGAATCCGGGTACTCTGGATTACAAGGGATTCAAGATGGGTCAACCATAGAACCATTTGAGAATATAACCTTGGAAACTTCTTTAAAGCCCTTTAAGGAAAAGCACCCTGGGTATTATAAAAAAGTCGCATATACCATGTTCTCACAGTGGTCTCGACTGTTAATGCATGCGGATACGGTTTCGATCATGCTATGGACTGCCGATGGTTCGGAAATTCTTGATTACAAGGGCACCATGGACCAACCATTGGAATGGGCGAAATATATTGGAAATCCGAATACTGAACATGAAGTTGGATCGGGACCCAAAGAACTTTCCATCCATGAGCGCGCTTATCTGTACCGCGATGATCCACCTGAGTTTACGTATGGAGATTTAAAAGAGATCATTGCAGTGCTTAAGGAAGTAGGAAGCGAACTAACTCAAAAAACAATACGGATCGGTGCTACTTTTGATCCAGGCCCCGAGTTTGCGAAGTCCCCCTTTAAGTACCAAAAACATCCAGAAATTGTGCAAGGCAGTGCAATGGGACATAAATCGTTTGTGTCATCATATGCCACACTCAATGCTGATTCCGAATCTTATGCAGGTTTTCCAGATGGAATTCCACAAGACACCCCGTTCGGGACGTTTTTTGGTCGCCAAAGCCAACATTTTCTAAGTGATTTAGGCTTTGACTATCTATGGCTCAGCAATGGTTTTGGCTTTGGTATGGAGCCATGGTCTTCAACGGGCACGATTTTCACCGGAACCGATTTTCAAGCTGATAGATTGGAAGGTACCAAAGAAAAAATACTCGACTTCTGGCGCTTGTTTCGAGAAGAGTGTCCGCACTTTAGGATAGAAACCCGAGGAACGAATATTGCCACCGGAGTGGATTTGGCCAAAGATGGTGTTGACTTACGCTCTATATATAAAGGCGGTTTCAACCTGCTACCGCCCCCAAATTCCCCCTGGGCCGCTTTGGATGGTGATTTTGGACTGGAATTAATGGGGTATATGTCCCGAATCGCGGATTTACCCGATTATCGCTATTTATTCAGATACTATACACATGATCCATGGTGGATGAACAGCCCATGGCTTGATCGATATGGGCGCGAACCTCACGATATTTATTTGCCCATGGCGGTGGCCCGTATTGATCAAAATGGGAGTGTTGCCCATCCTACACATCTCAACTTTTTGACTATTGATGATTCCTTTGGAAACCTACCGGACAAAGTTCCAAACGAAGTTATTCCCCATATTCTGGCGGCTAGGGAAAACTCACCAACAGATCCAGGTCCCGTGGTATGGGTTTACCCATTTGATGAATATCACGATTGGGCGGTAAATCAACAAGACCGTTTAAGTGAAATGTATTATGGAGACTGGTTCATTAGACAGGCCATTAACAGTGGTCTTCCCTTGAACACTGTAATCTCAAGTTCCAATTTGGATGTGGTTTACCAAAAGAACCCGGATCTATTTCAAGAGTCGGTTTTACTTTCAATTGTTCCAGATGGTGGGAGCACAACAGAAAGGTTTTGGATGAACTTCATAAAAAACGGAGGTAAAGTAATCTTTTATGGGCCCGCCGATCAGGCAAGCCCAGAATTCAAATCATTTCTTAATCTAAGAACCGTAATTCCTATCGAAGGGGAATTTGAAATAAATGAAAAATACGGTTGGGAAATCCTAGAAGAACACTATCCTCTAAAAATAAAGCATTCGGCTTTATTCTCTGGAGGAGGTGTCGATACAAAGATTTTAAATCCTTCGGATAAACACACTGAACTTCTAGCCCAGTTTCATCAAGGGGATACTATCCGTGACGTTTTCTGGGAACGTAAGGACCCCGATTGGAAGGGCGGAAAATTGGTTTATCTAAGAGGAACCAATTCATCCCATTATGAAGGAGGGCGATTGTTACGTCCAGATGACCCCAGTGAATATTTTGTTGGTCCAAGAATGATGCGGGATGCCCTATCGGAATTTGGAATTTCCATTAAGGTTGGAAAAGAACATCCAGGAATAAAAGACCCCATGTTGTGCATATCCAGAAACGACAATGCCTATTACTTTTCAGGATACAACCCCAATACAACGGTAAGACAGGCATTTAAGTTTCCCCAAGGAGCTCCGTTACTTTTGGGATTTGATACCCAATTGAAAAATGGCCACTCAACCTATAGTTTTCCAACAGCATGGAATAGGGAATGTAGAGTTTTTATAACCCAAGAAGAAGGAATTGTATCATGTAAGGAAATGACTACCGAACAGCTTGGTATTACCAGAAGGCTAAAAGTTACAGGGCTTAAGGATGCAACCGTAAGGATTTATCCAGATAAGCGAATAGGAAATAATCAAATACACTTTTACAATAACGCACACTATCCTTGGCGAGAAGGCAGTATTGAATTTGAAAAAGGGGACCCTTCGGAAGGCGAATATTTCTTTGTTAAAAATATTACAGGTGAATTAGTAGTGTCCTGGGAGTAATAAAAAGCTACCCTAAAATCAAAATATCTTGATTCATCTTAAGGGGCTGTAAAAGTATTGACCCCATTACCGAATAGAAGTAAAATAATTAAGATTATTACCCATGTTGGACGAACCGAAACCAATAACAAACGAAAAGGATGATATGTACCATGGTAAGTTCTGTGACGCAACGCGTTTTTCAATTAGGTATCGGCATGAGTGCCAACCGCAATTTTACCTAGAGACAGTGAAACACCATAACAGTTTGAAGTTTTAGCCAGAATCTCAATTCTAGAATTATAAAATATGCTACAATTCATAGACATAAAAGAAAAATCCCGAGTTCCAAAATATAAGCAGATTGTGGATTCCATATTATCGGCCATAGATCGGGGCAATATAAAGTTAAATGATAGATTACCATCAGTGAACGAGCTGTCGATTGAGTTTGATATCTCAAGAGATACTGTAATAAAGGCCTATGACCATTTAAAAAAAAGGAAAGTCATTGATTCCATACAGGGTAAGGGTCACTTCGTCAGAAAGAACACATTGCCCATGAAAGCCAAGATATTTTTATTGTTCAACAAATTGAGTCCCCATAAGAAAATCATCTATGATGCATTTACCCAAACCTTGGGCGACAATGCCGCCATTGATTTCTTTATTTACGATAACAACTACCGTCATTTTAAGAAACTGGTCAAGGAATCCAAGCAAATACCATATACACATTATGTTATGATCTGTCATTTTGAAGAAGGCGGTGATGATGTTATCGATTATATCAAAAGGGAGGTCCCGCAAGAAAAACTGATTGTATTGGATAAGAGATTGGATGGGCTTTCCAATAAGGTTTCCTGTGTTTACCAAAATTTTGAAAGGGACATTTATTTATCGCTTGAAAAGCTTGACACATGGCTTAAAAAATACAAACGAATCAATTTACTGCTGAGCAAGAAAACATATCATCCAAAGGAAATAGAACAAGGGTTCACCAAATTTTGCAGTACATATGGATACGAATTTGAAATCATTGAGGAAATAGAGGCAAAACCAATTAAGACCAACACTGTATACATCAATTTAATGGAGGACGATTTGGTGGTGCTCATCAGGAAAATTAAAATGTCCAGGTTGACAATAGGAAATGATGTCGGGATTATTTCCTATAATGAAACGCCCCTAAAGGAAGTTTTGCTAAATGGTCTTACCGTTATCTCTACGGATTTTGAAAACTTTGGTAAAAGAGCTGCAGAGGTAATATTGAAAAATCAAATCATCTTCGAGGCCAACCCATTTTATGTAATACCGAGGAACTCCTTATAGGTGGAAATCGGGACAAAGTACACTGCACTAGTGGGGTAGTGCTCAAGTCATAAACTCGAACGAATCCATGAAAAACAACCTTATAATGCCTCTTCGGGCTTATGTCAAGCTGAACCGTCCCGATAAGTTCACTATAGGGGAAATTGTGGGACTCGTAGATTTATTGCTGGATATGGTGATTGATATGATTACCAAGCTCATAGATACTGAAATAAAGTAGCTCATTGAATTCAATTAACAGAAAGAACCCAAAAGCAAGCAGAACACAGTGAAGTGCTGCAAGCGTCCCAAAACCATTGGGTTGGACCTTCATTTATGAACCATTGTTGTTCGTGTTCAATGCATGGTGGACTCAGAAGAATGTTGGTGGACTAAAAAGGAAATATTTTGGACTTTTTCTTCTATCATTATAGCAAAAGGTGGTATAGCTTTGAGAGGAAGGGTGGCGTTATGTCAGTTCAATGCATCGAATCACGGATCGTTTTAAAGATGAATGTTGGTTCGTTGCTATATAATTCAAAACGTTCCTATGAAAGATGATAGGGTAATAGCCAATTATCTCCTAGGTTTCAATCATGAGGAGACCATGGTGGAATCCTTTGGTCTTTTGGATGACACCTATGAGTTCAGAAGTCCAGGCGGTTATTTGGGTTCAAAAAGAGATTTTAAACGCTGGATTTCGGTGGCTTCAAAACTCTTATATCGTGTGGAGTTGCTCGAAGTAGTGCAGGGGAAGGGCTTGACCTTCGCTTTGTATATGGTCATGTTTGAGATTCCGTTATATAAATCGATGATGGTCACCGAATGGTTTGTGTTGGACGAAGGAAGAATAATGTCTTCCCGCCTTCTCTATGATTGGAGCATGATGGACAGGTTTTGATGTGACAGGGTCCGTGTCTGCCTTGGAGAGGCAGAGTGAATGTGGGCAATTTGAAGGTCGTTGTTGACCAAGTCGAATCAATAGGTAAGTGTTGTCAAGATAGGTTTGAAGATTTTAAAATTACTGTAGCCATATGAGTTGGATAGAGGTGGATGGGCCGGATGGTTGAGACCACC
The DNA here is from genome assembly GCF_056857735.1 of Flagellimonas sp. L-11. Lineage (NCBI taxonomy): Bacteria > Pseudomonadati > Bacteroidota > Flavobacteriia > Flavobacteriales > Flavobacteriaceae > Flagellimonas > Flagellimonas sp. L-11. Next base: position 17,552 of record NZ_JBSXNR010000020.1, on the reverse strand, counting down.
AAAAACGGAAAATTTGAGCCATCCGATATTTAATATTAGTGACCTGAGGTTCAGATTTTTGTGTCGTGTTGGAGGGTGCTCAATTTTATCCGGCGAAGGTGGTATACTATGTCCGGCGTTTCCAAATAAGGCTGCCGGAATGGGAGGTTTTTATCACAAAAACACTATATGTCGATAAAAATAAAAAATATCGACATATATTTGCATTATGTCGATATCATCGACATTGTTTTATCTATTTGTCGAAATCATGTACAATCCAAAAGAAGCATATAACGATTTACCCCTGTTGCCACCCATAAATGAGCTTGAAACCAAAAAGGTTCTGAAGCAAGCCATTTCTGCAACACGAGTATTGGCAGAATTGAAGGGTAGGGCCAATGAAATTCCAAATCAGTCAATGCTGGTCAATGCGATCACCTTACAAGAGGCCAAGGATAGTTCGGAGATTGAAAACATAGTTACCACCCAAGACAGCTTATATCTGGCTTTTACCGCCAACACAAATATTACCGATGCCCAAACAAAGGAAGTTTTGAGATATAGACAGGCCTTATGGGAAGGGTATAACAATCTGGGCAAGCGTCACCTGTCGACCAATACTTTTATTTCCATTGTACAGACCATTAAACAAAACAGTGCAGGTATACGAAAAACAACGGGAACCAGGATCACCAAAAACGGTAAAACAATCTATACACCTCCGGAGGGCGAAAAAATAATCAGGGATTTACTCAAAAATTTAGAGGATTTTATACATGCAGATGATGGATTGGATGATTTGGTAAGATTGGCTGTCATGCACTACCAGTTTGAAGCCATACACCCTTTTCCAGATGGGAATGGCAGGACTGGCCGTGTTTTGAACATCCTTTATTTGGTTGAAAAAGGACTGTTGGATGCGCCTATCCTATATTTGAGCAAATATATCATCGAAAATAAGAACAAGTATTACAAAAATCTTAGAAGGGTCACCGAAAATCGTGATTGGGAGGAATGGATATTGTTCATGTTGAAAGGGATTGAAGAAACAGCTTTTTATACGTTGGATAAAATAAACACCATAAATGCCCTAATGCAGGAAACCATTTCATTTGCAAAGGAAAAATTGCCTGCACGGGTCTATTCCAAAGAGCTTATCGAGTTATTGTTTGAACAACCTTACTGTAAGGTAAAGTTCATTGTGGACAAAGGCATAGCAAAAAGACAGACAGCAGCTGAATATTTACAGGAATTGGAAAAAATTGGTGTTCTGAAATCTCAAAAAGTAGGTGTGGAGAATTTGTTCTTAAATGTGAACCTATTTGAAATTTTAAGGGAATAATCCCATGGGAAGACTTGAATGTACCATTACGATCAACCTATGATAAAAATCGTACAATCACCTTTGTTTGTCAAATAATTGCCTAAATTAGTGGTGTAAAACTCCCATAAGTTTTGCCTCTGGATGTGCCGATTTGAACACGGTTCAGGGTTCGGTTAACTGGTCTTAGTTAACGGTGTAAAAAATTGAAAATCAACTATTTATGTTTATAGGGGTGGGCCTGCCACCCCGATGGCTTATCAACCAAACATGTTTATGCGGTCTGATTGGAGCTAAATTGCCAATTGATACAAAGGCACCGGGGTGATTAATATGCATTGTGTGGACAGGTCCCTTGGTCAGGATGATAGAAATGAATAGCAAGAACTCAACCAAGAAAGTTTAATCGGACGAATTGTAAGGACAGATTTTTACCAATGGGAATCAGAAATGGGCAGGATTATGAACTCAAAAAATTAGCAGGGAACAAGTACCCTTGTGAAACCTAAGACGGTTTTATAATAGTTTTAGGCTCCTAATACGATAGGCGTCCAAAACAGAAGAGTTGGGATCCAGTTCAGTAATCAAGGTGTCCAGATTACCAATATCGCAGATTTTGTAGCGGTTGGACGTGTTCAGTTTCGGGGAGATACATAGTGAAACCACCTTTTTGGAGGTCTTGATCATAGCTTTTTTCATTTGTGCAATTTCCCAATCCACTTCCGTAATCCCTTTTTTGGCGTCCAAGTACCCTGTTCCCAAGAAACAGATATCTGCTTCGATTTCCGAAAGTAAATTGATAGATCCACCTCCAATGGTCAATTGTGAGCTTCGGGAAAGTTTCCCTCCAATTAGAAAAATCTCATGATATTTGGGCAACCGTTGGGATAGTTCAATGGCCATGGAAAGACTGGGCGTAAAAAACGTAAGCGACAACTTCTTCGGAATCAATTTAACAAGTTCCAAATGGGTGGACCCACCACTGATCAACACGACATCCCCTTCCTTGATCAGGGAAACCGCCTTTTGGGCAATGGAAACCTTACTGTCCAGTTCATAAATATCAGTGGAACGGTCAGAATAGGCATTGAAGCCATTCGATAAAGCGCCCCCATGTACCTTTTTCAGCTTTTTGGCGGAATCAAGTTCCTTGATATCTCGTCGAACGGTATCAATGGACACGTTGAGCATATTGGCCAGATCGGCCAAAACTACCCTATTGTGCAGGTGAACTTCGGTCAGTATGAATTGATGTCGTTCCGTCTTGTTCATATCGCAAATATAAAATATAATCATGCAATAAAAAACAGCATTTTTTATTAAAAGTTGTTTAATAATGCAATAAAATCTAATTTTTGCAATAAAAAACTGCAAAAAAATTGCAACATTGAAAATTGCTCGCTAAGTTTGTTGCAAATGCTCAAAAAGAACTCAACGTATGAAAAAACTCAATTACATGTTACTGTTTTTGACACTGTTCTTGGGGGTGAATTCCGTATTCGCCCAAACCTTGACGGTTTCAGGAACAGTAAGTGACAATGCGGGCCAACCTTTACCAGGGGCCAATGTTTTCATTAAAGGAACCTCCATAGGTGGGGTGACCGATTTTGATGGAAACTTTCAATTAGAAGTTTCTGATGCCGAGGGAAAGACCTTGGTCATCAGCTATCTTGGTTTTGTAACCAAAGAACAGGTACTTACTGGAAGCACACAGAATTTATCAATTTCCTTGACCGAAGATTCAAATAAACTGGATGAGGTTATTGTTTTGGGATCCTCGGTGACCCAAGAACGGAAAAAACTGGGTAATGCCATTACCACGGTTCAATCTGCCAAATTGGTGGAAGCCGCACCGGTGAGCGTTACTTCCTCACTACAAGGTAAGGTGCCAGGGGCGCAAATCACCCAAAACTCGGGAGATCCCGCCGGTGGATTTTCCATTCGCTTGAGAGGACCCAGTACCATTAAAGGTTCCTCTGAACCGCTTTATGTGGTGGATGGGGTGATCGCCAGTAACCTTACCACCAATGTGACCAACCTTAACGTTCCTGCCGGGGATGCAAGTCCAGGACAGAATAGGATGGTGGACATCAACCCCAATGACATTGAAAACATCAATATTCTCAACGGGGCCGCCGCCGCCGCCATTTATGGTTCAAGGGCTTCCAATGGGGTGGTGGTGATTACCACCAAAAAAGGAAGATCCTTTGGGAATGGTCCAGAAATGACCTTTAAAACAGGAATCAATATCAATACCATTCGTAAAAAATTGGACCTTAATTTAACCGGGGAGGAATTTGAAACGGTACCCGTAGGCGGTTTGGCTGGAAGATTGTGGCCCATTTTTGGTTTTGATGCCGACACAAATACCGCAACACCTTTCTTAAACTTAAGTTCCGAAAAGTTCAATACCACCCGCTATGATTATCAGGATGATATTTTCCAAACCGGTTTTGGAACTGATAACCACTTTATGGTTCGCGATGGGAATAGCAAAATGAACTATTTGGCCTCTGTGGGCTATACGAGTAATGAAGGGATTGTTAAAAATACCACTTATAACCGTTTTACCGCCCGGTTAAAGTTTGGGCATAATGTTGCAGATTGGATTTCCTATGACATAGGACTCTATTTTTCAAGCAGTAAGTCCGATGAGAAACCGGATGGTAACGTATTCTGGAGTCCCATTAATGCCATGAACATTACCAATAACGTGTATGACCTTTCGCAACGCGATGCCAATGGGAATCTTTTGGCGGTGGAACCTACCCGGGTAAACCCATTAAGTATTATCGAGACCTTTGATATTACCCAAAATGTGGACCGATTCATTCCCAATGCACATGTAAAGATCACACCTATTGATAATCTTACCATAGATCAAATCATCGGTGTGGATACCTACAAGCAAAAAGGACATATCTCCATTCCAGTGTACCCTTATGATGGGGTTAACCCCGCCTATTTTAATGATGGCTATTTGGGGGATGCCGAGGCCAAGATTTTTAACTGGAACTATGACATTACCGCAAACTATGACTGGGATATCAGCGAAACATTGAACTCTTCCACAACAGGAGGGTATAGCTTCCAGGCCAGTCAATTGGAGTTGGATGCCACCCAAGGAAGAGGGCTCGATGCGTCGGGAGTGCCTACCATTCCCTTGCAATACAATCCAGTGGATTCCAATTTGGACATTTACGGATTCTTCCTTCAGGAAACACTTTCCTATGACAACAAGTTGTTCTTAACTGTTGCAGGTCGTGTGGATGGAGCCACGAACTTTGATGTGGACAACCGAAGTAATTTCTATCCAAAAGTGTCCGGTTCTTATCTTATTTCCAACGAACCTTTCTGGAACACCGAAGGATTCTTCAACTCGGCAAGACTGAGGGCTTCCTACGGAGAGGCGGGTAACCTTACCGCGATATCACCTTATGAAAGATTTGGAAGCTACACGCCCAACGAATTTGCGGGAGCGGGAAGTTTACAGCAAAACAATAGACTGGGTAACGAAGACTTGGTGCCAGAGCGTACCAAGGAATTTGAAATAGGTGCCGATTTAAGTTTTTGGAACGATCGCGCCGGATTGTTGTTCTCATATTATAGCCAAAAAATTGAAGATTTGATTGTGACCCGGGTTTTGGCGCCTTCCATTGGTGGTGCGTCCAGAACGGAGAACGTGGGTAGCATGGAGAACAAAGGTTTGGAGATTTATGCCAGGATAACCCCTATAAAGACTCCTGATTTTACCTGGGACGTGAATGTAAACTTCAGTACCAATAAAAACAAGGTGTTAAAGACCATTGGTGGTGATATTACCGTGGCCACTGTTGCAGGTGCCACGCCAATTGTACGTGAGGGAGAGCCTTTGGGGGTTTTCTACGGAACGTATTTTGCCAAGGATGACAATGGGGAGTTGATTTTGTCCGGACCATCCGACACGGGTGCGCCTGTGGGCGTTCCCCAACAAGAAAGAGGGGATGCTGCTACGGGTATTGCACAGCGTGATGCAAATGGACAACCCACAGGGGATGCGCTTCGAAAAATTATTGGTGACCCCAACCCAGATTATATCATGGGTATTGGAACCGACTTGAAGTACAAGAACTTTGGTTTTTCCATGCTGTGGGAATCCGTACAGGGATTTGATGTGTTTGATGCCGATAAACGTACCCGTCAAGGGGTTGGTTTGGGTCGATTGTCTGCCCAAGAGCTTAGCGGTGACCTTCCAAGAGGATATATTGCTGGGATTTATCCCATTGAGCAATTTAGAATAGAGGATGGTTCCTTCGTAAAATTGAGGGAAATAGCCTTATCCTATACTTTCGATTCGCTTTTCAACAACTCGCTTAAAGATGTAGAGGTATCCTTGATCGGAAGAAACCTGATCTCTTTTGACAACTTTTGGAGTTTTGACCCTGAGACCAACGCTGGTGGACAATCCAATCTACTGCGTGCTGTAAACTTTGGTAACGTACCAATTCCAAGCACTTTTGCTTTATCAATCAGCACTAAACTATAAAATGAAAGACATGAAAGGAATATATAAATTTTTACTGTTGGCGGCATTGACTCTTGGGGCAGTGTCTTGTGACAAGGTGTACTTGGATCCCAATTCAACCTTGGAGCCTGATGTTGTGAACAACACGGACAATCTTGTGGATTTGATCAACGGTATCCAACAGCGTTGGAGCGCAGAACGTAGCGGTCTTATCTATACTTCTGTAAACATCACCGGATTGAATACCAGTGAACTGCAATTGCTCAACCCCGGTAACCAAGGGGAAAATGAAGTGCTTTTGGGGGGAGATGATATTGGGGGTGACAATGAGCTGTTGAACAATATGTGGACCAATGCCATGCTGTGCCGCAAAGAGGCCACTACGGTGATTACCTCGGCGGAAACGGCAACCGATGATACTTCGGTGGGTAATACGCTTAAGGCATATGGACTTTTTTACAGAGCTTTGGTACATGGAACCTTGATTCAGTATTTTGAACAAATTCCTGTGGAAATCATCGAAGATGCCCCTTTCAACGATAGGGTAACGGTGTTGCAGAATGCCATTGATGACCTCACTGAGGCCAAAGGATATATTGATGCTGGATTGTCTTCTGAGGTTACTTCAGGATTGATCGGTTCTGTGGATTTGGAGAACTCTGTCAATGCGCTATTGGCCCGCTTTAATCTGATGGCAGGCAATTATAGCGCTGCTATAGCTGCTGCGGACGATGTGGACCTATCTGCCCAATCGACTTGGGCCTATGATGCGGCCATACCCAATCCGTTGGCATTCTGGTTCGGTTCCCAAAACGTGACCCAGGCCAAGGATGCCAGATTTGCGCTTCCTGATGATTTACTTCCGGAGGATGGTGACCAACGTGTGGACTTCTACGTGTTCAGCGAAGATCCAGATGCCGCGATTCCCGTTTATCAGGTAACCGCCTTCTTTGATAATAACACCGATGAGATTCCGGTATACCTCCCAGGTGAAATGCTTTTGATAAAGGCCGAGGCCTATGCCAGAAGCAACGATTTGGACAATGCGGTCATTCAATTGAATGCTGTTCGCAACAAAACCGCTGGCGAGGATGCCTTTGGTGTAGGTGCTGCCTTGGCAGACTATGCCGGTACCGTAGATCAGCAATCAGTTTTGGATGAGATTTATAAGAACCGCAGAATAGAATTGTATCTGTCCGGACTCGGGTTGGAGGATAGCCGTAGATTTGATCGTCCAGGTCCCGGTGATGCAGCTGCAGAACGAAATAGAAATTATTATCCGTACCCCAATGCAGAGCGTGATAACAACGATAGTACGCCTGCAAACCCAACTTCTTGATTAAGTAGTTTCTCTAATAAAAACTTTGATTAGTTTTTAGTTTAAGTATCCAAGCCAAATCTGGAATTTGGCTTGGTTTTTTTTCAACAAAAATGAAGGAACGGCCATGAAAAAAATAATGACAGGTTTGGATGTTTTGCTGAAGGACAATGCACTTCAATCCCAATTTAAGGGCAATGTGGCGCTGTTGTGTCATAATGCCTCTGTAGATGGAAATCTTCAGCATGCCACGCTGGGGTTCAAAAAGATTTTTAGGGACCGATTCATCAAAATTTTTGGCCCCCAACATGGATTTTCCACCGATGCCCAGGACAATATGATCGAGACCGATCATACCGTGCATCCCTATTTCAACATTCCAGTGTACTCGTTGTATTCTGAAACAAGGATTCCCACCGAGGCTATGCTCAAGGATATCGACCATTTGTTCATCGACCTTCAGGATGTAGGGTGCCGAATGTATACGTACATCTACACCATGACCCTAATTTTGGATGCGTGCGTTTCCAAAGACATTGAAATTGTGATTTTGGACAGACCCAATCCGTTAAATGGGGTTGACTTGGAGGGCAATGTTTTGGATATGGAATTTGAGTCGTTTATCGGGCTCCATCCCATGCCAGTGCGCCATGCCATGACCATTGGCGAAGTGGCTTTGATGCATCAGCGGTATTGGGCGGCTTCAAAATCAAAACTCAGGGTTATTGAAATGAGAGGCTGGACCCGACAAATGTACTATGAAGACACCGGGCTACCTTGGTTGCTGCCCTCACCCAATTTATCCAGAGTAGAAAGTGCGTTTACCTTTCCCGGGATGGTGTTGTTTGAGGGAACCACTTTGAGTGAGGGTAGGGGAACCACCCAACCACTGGAGATCATGGGACATCCCAAAATAGAACCTTACGGGTATTGGGATACCTATCTTTCACAGGCTTTTGCGAAAAGTGGATTGCAGGGAGTGGCCATACGACCTATCAATTTCTTGCCCACCTTCCAAAAACAGGCAGATAAACCCTGTGGAGGTTTTCAAGTGCATACACTAGACCGGAAAACCTGTAAACCGTGGCGGGTTGGCCAATGGTTGATGCAGGAGCTGCACCATTACATGGGAGACCATTTTGAGTGGTTGAACCCTCCCTACGAGTACGATTATGAAAATTGGCCCATAGACATCATCAATGGCACCGATAAACTTAGAAAATGGGTGGAAGCCAAGGGAACCATGGAAGAATTGGATGCCATGGAAGATTATTCGGAATACCAATCAAATTTGGAAAGTATCCAACTATATTAAAATACAAAAAGAAACCGTACGGTGAAACCAACAGTCGTATTTGCGGTCATAGTAGCCTATTTCTTGTTGTTGATGGCCATCTCGTACCTCACATCAAGAAAAAGTGGTAACCAAACCTTTTTTACGGGGGACCGAGAGTCGCCATGGTTTCTGGTAGCTTTTGGCATGATTGGGGCCGGACTTTCCGGGGTCACCTTTGTTTCGGTGCCCGGTATGGTGGGCAACAACAACCTGTATTTTTTCCAATTCGTGTTGGGGAATGTCTTGGGCTATCTGTTTATCACCTTTGTGTTGATACCCTTGTATTATAGGTTGCGATTGGTTTCCATTTATGCGTATCTCAGGGATAGGTTTGGCAACGTCTCCTACAAATCGGGCTCATTGATTTTCTTAATCTCCCAGTCTTTTGGGGCGGCTTTGCGATTGCTGTTGGCAGCCAAAATACTTCAGTTTGCTTTTTTTGACGCCTTGGGCATTCCCTTTGCGGTAACCGTGATCGTAATTTTGGTACTGGTTTGGTTGTATACCAATAAATCAGGGATCAAGACCATTGTCTGGACGGATACCGTACAGACCGTATTCTTGATTTTAGGCGCGGTATTGACTGTTTGGGCCATCATGGATTCATTCAATTTTACTTTTGGGGATGCCGTTCATGCGGTGACGGAACATCAATACTTTAAGGTTTTTGAATGGGAGGGAAAATCGGCCAACAACTTCTACAAACAATTCATTTCAGGCTTTTTGATCACTATTGGAATGATGGGACTGGACCAAAACATGATGCAAAAGACCCTCACTTGTAAAAACCAATGGGATGCCCAAAAGAATTCTTTGACCTATAGTCTTATTTTGGCCATAACACAGTTTTTGTTCTTAGGATTGGGGGTATTGCTCTATATCTATGCCGAGAACAATGGGGTACAATTGCCAAGGGCAGCCGATGGAACGTTGTTGGACACTGACACGCTGTTTCCAAATTTGACCCTAAATTATCTGGGGCCATTGGCTGGGGTGAGCTTTTTGTTAGGAATCATAGCGGCATCGTTTTCCAGTGTGGATTCCGCCCTCACCGCCTTGACCACTTCGTTCACCTACGACTTCCTTGAAATTGACAAAAAAGAGGAGGGAAAAGTAAAGTCTCTAAAAAATAAGGCCCTCGTAGGGTTTTCTGCCATTTTATTCCTGATTGTAATGCTGTTTTCAGGAAGTAGGGGTGATGTTATTTCCTTGGTCTTTACCATGGCGGGGTATACCTACGGACCCTTGTTGGGTTTGTTTTTGTTGGGCATGTTCACCAAGGTTAACATAAAGGACAAATGGGTTCCTGTAATTTGTATACTAACGCCTTTGATGACATATTTTGCTGGGAACTATGCCAAGGAAAAGTATGGCTTTGACATGGGCTTTTTTACCATAGCAATTATCGCCACTCTTACGATAATCGGTTTATTATTAATTCGAAAAAAACAATGAAAATATTCAATCCTACTACCGAGCAATCCTCTTTATTTGACAACTTGGAGAACATGGATACCACTGAGCTTTTGACCAACATCAACAGCGTGGACAAAACCGTTCCCCAAGTGGTGGAAGGAGCAATACCGGCCATCAAGGCTTTTGTGGATGCAGCTTTTGAAAACATTGAGCGAGGGGGACGATTGTTCTATATTGGTGCAGGAACCAGTGGTCGTTTGGGCGTATTGGATGCTTCCGAATGCCCTCCTACCTTTGGCGTGGATGACGATGTGATCATTGGTTTGATTGCAGGTGGGGACCTAGCCTTGAGAAAGGCAGTGGAAAATGCGGAGGATGATAAAAACCAAGCTTGGAAGGATTTGTCAGGGTTCAATATTCATTCCAGTGATGTGCTTTTGGGAATAGCGGCATCAGGCACCACCCCTTATGTCATCGGAGGATTAAAAGCCGCCCAGAAAGAAGGTCTGGTGACAGGTTGTATTGTATGCAATGTAAATTCGCCCATGGCCGCCGAGGTATCATACCCCATTGAACTGGTGGTTGGCCCCGAATTTGTGACCGGCAGTACCCGTATGAAAGCAGGGACCGCACAAAAACTCGTGCTGAATATGATTTCCACTTCCATCATGATAAAGTTGGGTCGCGTGAAGGGCAATAGAATGGTGGACATGCAACTTTCCAATAAAAAATTGGTGGATAGGGCCATCCGCATGTTGATGGACGAACTACAGGTAGATGAAAACGAAGCTTCCCGATTGTTAAAACAACACCGCAATGTGCGTAATGTTTTCAAACACTTTAAAAAGAAATAATGGCAACTTTATAGCATAAACAATATATATTGAAGGGGTGTCAATCAGGTTTTCTATTTTTTGGCGAATAAAAAGAACGCACAATTTTGTCCGAAGGGTACCGAGATAAATCGCGCAGAGGAACTTGGGGTGGAGATCATTAAACTTTTTCCAGGGTCCACTTATGGTCCTGACTTTGTAAAGGCCATAAAGGGACCACAACCATGGACGAGCGTAATGCCAACTGGCGGAGTAGGTACAGAAAGAGATAACCTAAGAAGCTGGTTCGAAGCAGGGGTCGCCTGCGTGGGAATGGGTTCCAAGTTGATAAGTGGTGAAGTTATCGAAAATTTAGATTTTGAACTTTTAATTAATAAGGTGAAAACATCTTTACAAATTATAAATGAAGCATGCTGAGATTATCACTGAGAATCTTAGCGTGGCCGAAAGAATTTTTTACAAGTTTAAAGAATTGTTTCAGTACTAATTTCTTTTAAGAACAAATGATACCATCTTATTTTTGTAAATTTGCATTGTAAAACATGCATAAGTTTTGCCTCTGAATGTGCTGTTTTATAGACAGTTTAGAGTTCGGTTAATCAGTATTAGAGCACAGTATAAGGTGTTGATTGTTAGAACGTTGTAAAATACACTTTCTTCCAGTCATCCCGACTTACCTTATTCAAGTAAAATCAAAACACTGTTAATCTTATGATTTTCAGTGTTTTGTGTTTTTAGGCATATCGTTTGAATTCATTTAAAACCATCTAAAATCATATCAAGCGTGTTCCCATCGGGAGCAAACACTTACAGTTCTTGTTGTAACTTTAAATGACTTTTAGAACCATTTTTCTTGTGTTTTGACTTTCACAGTATTCACACTCTAAAAGGTTACAACATGCAGAAAAACAATCGTTTAACAATCAATTTCTTTACAAGAAAGCACAAGGTTCAATCCGAGAACCTAATTGTCTATTGTAGGATCACCATCGATGGTGAGCGCACCGATTTCAGCATAAATCGGGAAATAAAAACCAATTTATGGGACAATAACCGTAAAAGGGGCAAGGGTTTTTCCAGTTATGTGATTTCTTTGAACAAGTACCTAGACCAAATTTATACAGGACTACATGAGGCCCATAGATTGATGATGGCAGAAGAAAAAGCAATCACACCAATATCTATCAAAGCAAGATTTTTTGGGGAAGATGAGGGCGGAAAAACATTGAAACAATTGATTGCCTACCACAATGGAACCATGCACACTTCTTTACGTCCGGGAACCAGAAAGAATTATCACATCACAGAACGATGCGTGGGCCTATTTTTAAAAGAAGAATATGGGATGGAGGATATAAAGCTCAAAAAATTGAACTACCGTTTTATATCGGACTTTGAGCAGTACCTAAGAAAATACAGGCCATCTACGCGAACCAAATGCACCAATAACGGGGCTATGAAACACATGGAACGGCTTAAGAAAATGTCAAGGTTGGCCGTTCGGTTGGATTGGATAACAAAAGACCCTTTTGAAAACTATAAACTACGTTTTGAGAAAACCGAACGGGAATATTTGACAAAGCGGGAATTGAGGTTGATTGAAGAAACCACGTTCACAAAGGAGGGGGTTGAGAAATGCAAGGATGTGTTTCTTTTCTCGTGCTATACTGGCCTATCCTATATTGACCTGAAGGCATTGACACCTGACCATGTTCTTAAGGGTATAGATGGAAATGATTGGTTGTTCACCAAAAGAATTAAGACGAACGAAAAGCTAAAAATCCCTTTACTGCCACAGGCAAAGGAAATCATCAAGAAGTATGAAGATTCGCCAGAAAGAAAAGTGATGAAAGTCCTACTACCTGTTTACAGTAATCAAAAGGTCAATTATTACCTCAAGGAAATCTGCAAGACTTGTAAAATTTACAAGAAAGTGACATTCCATACAGCTAGACACACCTTTGCCACTACAATAACCCTTTCCAATGGTGTTCCTATTGAAACTGTTTCAAAAATGTTGGGGCATACCAAGCTAACCACCACCCAAATTTATGCAAGGGTCTTGGAAAAGAAAGTAGGAGAAGATATGAGGATATTGGTTGAAAAAATGGACGGCAAGTAAAACTTTCCAGTAAGAATTGATCAAATTCATCAATTTTATTCCATTTTAGGAGTATATAGATGTATTTTACATCCATATAATCTAGTTGTGAGCAAGCTGAAAAAACCAAATCTGAATGTTTGAATTCCTGAAAAAGAAAAAAAGACTAACAAAAGAGGAAAAGTTTTGGGAATACTTCGAGAGGAATAAAAAATCACTTGAAGAATTTATTAATTCGGACTTATCTGATTATACGGCTTATAATAAACTGACTGATGAAATTCATAAATATTCTGACTTGATTTTCCCAGAGGTAACTCAAAACAGCGATGAAAAGTTCGTATTGATAATCACACCTGACGGAAAACCAAGTGGAATACCTGATACCGAAAAACTATACAACTCGAAACCTGAAATCGAAAACTGGATTGTCGAAAAATTTAGACAACCAAAGGATGATTTAAAATTCAAATACGATGGACTTGAATTCCCAAGTTCGGACATTGAAATTATTCCTGAATTCGTTAATGAAGAGGAAAAAGTAGATATTCGAGTTTATGTAAAGAATATGAATTTAGACAAAGAAAAGTACCAGACTATGGCTTGGTTGTATTTGGACAATATTCTTGGCGAATTTAATTCAATTACGAAAATAAGATATGCTGACTTTTTTCATTTGGACGATGGCCAAACAGTTAGAGACGGAATATCGATTTTGGAATTAAGAAAAATGATTGATAAAGAAATATATAAAGTTGAATAAAAGCCAGCTCATAACAATGTATAACCGCAATTACGGCGGATTCGACTACCCTTCGACTGCGCTCAGGGCTGGCTGAATCCACTCGGAATTGCTGAAGTGAGTGATAACCTGAAAATTAAAGCATAAAAACCCGTAACTGACGGTTATGCGAGACCGTTGTACGCAAGCTGAAAATGGAACTTTTAGGCAAAATAAACAGAAGAAAAATATATTACGTTCAGATTAGAAATAATCCTGAATGGAAAAATTCTTTGCCGAAAAATGACTGGGTTGTATTTACAATAGCTAACAAAGAAGATGAGGAATTAGTTCCGCCGGCAGTAAAAATTTGTATGGACAAAAATGTTGCATACACTTGTAGCGCTGGAACTCTAGCTCATTGGACAGAACAATACTTTGATGAGGAAATAACTGGACGAGCATTCGATTATGAAATGCGGACAAAAAAAGAATTCGATTATGAGTTTTCACCAGTTACTACTGCTCATCAAAATTTCAGTGAGGGATTTTGGTTCGCTACGACTTTGGCATACGACGCGTATAAAGAAACTGATAAAGTTGTTTGTTTGGACTTTACCAAGCGGAAAGTAAAAAAACACTTGACTGACCTAATTGAAAAAATTAATAATGGTTGGTTACCAAGCGATGAGGAAATTGAATTGGCAGAATATGATAGCTAATAAAAAAAAACTAGCGTACGACAATGTATAACCGCAATTACGGTGGATTCGACTACGTCCGAATCCATTCGGAATTGCTAACGCCAGTGCCAAACCGGAAATTAACACATATTGACCCGTAACTGACAGTTATACGAACCGTAGCCAATTTTAGGAATGAGATTATCTTTAGCAATATTTGGATTAATGATTAGTCTTGTAACCACCAAGACGAATATTGAATCTAAAGCCAATTACGACTTATCAATAGAATTAATTAACACAAAGCCTATGGGACTTTTTCTATCAATGTCTGGAATTATCGGAAAGACAAAAGAGGACGTTGAAAATTGCTTAAAAGAATTTGCAAAACTAAATGGCGGGGATTTATTAAAAGAGAATCTTGAAAATGAAAATCCAAACTTTTGTGTTTTAAACGAGAAAAATGGAAATGTAACCGTTTTATATCCAAGAGGATTTAATGAATTCGGAGATGTATCAAAATACTTATCCGAAAAACTTAATTGTCCTGTTTTCTTTTTCCATATCCACGATGGAGATTTATGGTTGTACTTTCTTTATAACAAAGGAGAATTAGTTGACCAATTTAATCCGATTCCAGACTATTGGGATGATAGTTTATCAGAAACAGAAATCGATGAACAAAAAGGAAACCCACAAATCGTTGCGGAATTAGTGCCTAATTTGAGAAAGGAGAATATTGCTAATTATTATGTTCGTTGGGATTTAGAAGCAGAACCTTACAAAGCTTACCCACAAGATGAATTCACTAACGAGGATTGGCAAGTTGTAGATTTTATGAATAAAATTGGACTCGAATATCCAATCTCTGATAACGGAACTGCTATAGGAACTGTTTACAAGTTTTGGATTCCTGAACCGACTGAATATGACAATGAAAAAAAGGGTTCCACTTCAAAAAAATGGTGGAAATTTTGGGAGTAATAAATAGTTGCAACAATTCTTATTTGCAGCGAATATTTACTATTGTGTCTACATTTATAATCCCAGGTCATTATACCATAGTGTAACCCATAACTATAATCCAACCCTTTTGAGACATTAAAAATTGTATCTTTATATTATTGAATAATAATATTCATTAGTGCGGGTTTTCCTTTTTGATTTGACTTTCCTAAAGTCCGTACAAACCAAAGAATTATTTATAGGGCAACTGATTTTCAAATCAGCTTGTATTCATTCAGTCCCGCTTGCGGGACGTTGGAATAGCAAGAGGGTGATGCGCAAATTGCGCCATCACGGTTGTTTTCGGGTCTTCAACAAGTTGAAAACCAGTTGATTGAATATATTTTGGACTACTGTGCAGAATAAGGGGCTACAGTAAGATTTTCCGAAATCTACAGTAAACCCTTTGGGAAGCCCAATAAACACTGGAAATTTTTGACGAAAAAATTGACGCAATTTCACTAAAAAACAAAATCGCACCTATGGAAAAGAAATATACAAATGACAGAACAAAGAAAGGAACCGGTGGTTATTCCAATATCACGGTAAAGAAGGAAACCGCCACACGCTTTCGCGATTATTCCAAAAGGTTCAACAAGTCACATAGTGAGGTGTTGGATGGAATGCTATGCTACTTTAAGGAGAACCAACTTGACCCTTTTGGGGAGCGAACAAAGGTCATCCTTGACAGTATCAAAAAATTGGAAGTGAAGATGATGAAAAAATTCGATAGGCTTATTGCCATTATCAAGAACATGGAAAAGACCAGTATCCGTCCGACCTATGAAATGATGTTGATACTTTATGAGGCTTATGTAAAAGATGGGAGGAAACCGAGACGGGAACCTGTCAAGATACAGGAAGAACGAATGGATTTTTTGGAGCCTAGAAACACCGTTCCAAAAGTGGAGCACGATAGAATATTGCAAGAATTCAAAGAATATAAAAAGCACTGCAATGAAATCCTCAACAGCGTTGAAAAGGTAGAGCTGATGATGGGAAAGCCGTATCTGAAAATCAATATGGGCATTGGGGATTTTGAAAGCCTGAAATACCGATTAAAATAACGCTTATGTACCTTACCATCTCGGCACAGAAAATGGGCAGTACCTACAACTCCAGTGTAGGGAACTATGTGGACTATCTGGAAAAGGAGAACCAGGATAGATTACCAGAACAAAGGGAGGAATTCTTTGACCAAGAGAACGACAGCGTAAGCCCTGAAAAGGTCATTGAGGAAATAGATGCCAATACGGCCAAGTTAAGGCAGAAAGACCCAAAGTTCTATTCCATAGTGGTCAGTCCCAACCAAAGGGAACTGAGGGCCATTGGCAATGACCCCAACATGCTAAGGGAATACACTAGGAAACTGATGGAGGACTATGCCAAGAGTTTCCATCGCAATCAAGAGGTCAAGGCCGAGAATCTGAAATACTATGCCAAAATCGAGCATGAACGCACCTATCGTGGATTTGACAGACAGGTCCGGGAGAATGCCCCGTATCGAGGAGAAATAGCAAGGCTCAGGAACGAGATACGAAAAGTGGAAAGGGGCGAATCCATCGGAAATGTCAATGAGCTTGAAAAAAGGATCAAAGAGCAGGAAAGATTAGCACCCCATAAACAGAACGGGCAGTTGGTGGCCGCAGGGATGCAAAAGGAGGGGCCACAGACCCATATCCATATCATAGTAAGTAGAAGGGATGTGACGAATACCTTTACCCTTTCCCCTATGGCAAAACACAAAGCATCCGAAGTGGAACTGAACGGAAAGACGGTCAAAAGGGGATTTGACAGGGACAGTTTTTACCAAGCAGCGGAGAAGACCTTTGATAGGACAACGGGCTTCAAAAGGAACTATGTGGAATCCTATGTTGGGAGAAAGGCCCATGCCAAAGAGCCTGGGAAGTTCTTTGCCAAGGTAATGGGACTGCCCACCAAGGAAAAGGACATGGCCTTTAAACTCCTTAAGACCATGGGTGTCAAAGCTCCAAGTATACCGACCAATAAAGTGCAAATTGCGGCCAAGATCATAAAGGCTCTTGGGAGGGGAATCGATAAGGCTAGGGGCACAGGTGAGGACATGGGCTACTGAATGCCAAAAAGTAGGTTGCGCCCTATCGTGTTTTTGCTTCACGCTTATCTACCGGAATGCTACAAAAACCCGACAGGATCCATGCGCAAAAGTTGGGGTAAGTATTCTATGGACTTTCCAAATTAAATTGGATAATTTTTGGGCATTATTTTTCCCTATCAATACACCCCGTCCATTTGCGGGGGGCGATATTGAAGGAAAAAATAATGGTTATGAGGCGTGCTTGTACACGTTGAC
>NZ_JBSXNR010000019.1:0-52588 GCF_056857735.1 Flagellimonas sp. L-11 | reverse complement strand
CCCGATGCTTCCCTTGCCCAAGTGATTCCGGCCCTGAACGACATCTTGAACTATTTTGGCGGGGTGCCGCTCAATGCCAGATCCGACAATATGAAGCAATGGGTGGTGCGCAGCTGCAGGTATGAACCTACCTTTCCCCAGACACTGGAGCAGTGGGCCCTGCTGTTCGCTCTTGGGCTTTTGGTCCGCCTTGAAGAGCCTGTGGATCTCCTCCAGGGTCATCTCCGAGACCTCGCAGGGCGTCAGCCTGTAACACTTGAAGAACTCGATGTACTTGGCCACCGTGTTGCGGGAGATGCCCAGTTCCTTGCTGATGCGTCGTTTGCTGGCACCCTCGCCGTACAATTTGTAAATCCTTTTTGCCTTTCGCATATCTATCTGTTTGTTCGCCATGGTCTTTTTTACAAAAGAAACCATCGCATCACTTTAGAGGCTTGGGATACGTTGCCCAATTGTTTGGCAAGTTTTAATAATCCTACTTTGGTTTGATGATCTTTTCTTCTGTACTCATCTGACAAATCTAATTTAAGGGTTAAACTAATTTATTAAGATTGTCAGATTAAGTCTTAACTATTACAGCTAAATAAACGATATTGACCTACCCCCTTTCTATAATTTTTCTTCCTTTATCAAGTTCCCATTTTGGTCATAATAGCTCCATTTACCATGTTTATTACCATATTTATACTTTCCCTCCTCTTTAAGTTGACCGTTGGGATGATATACTTCCCAATTACCTTCCTTATTATCCTTATAATTATATCTGCCGGATTCTTTAATTGTTCCGTTTGGGTAATACAGTTCCCATTTGGCTTTATACCCATCTTTACTGTACGCTTTTAATGATTTTAGGTTGCCGTTTTCATAATAGGTTTTCCATTCTCCAACTGGCAAACTACCATGGTAGCCTCCATATTGTCCCGAAGTTTTCACAACTCCATCTTCGAAGTAACTTTTATAAAGGCCAGCATGGTAACCATATTCATCGTATTCTTGATATGTTTTCAATTGACCATTCTCATAATATTCACTCCATTTACCTACTTTCCTATTATTGCCTTCATTGTACCCAGTCCCAAATAAAGTCTCAATCTCCTTTTCAAAAGTACCCTCCTCCTTTAATTGTCCATTTTTATACCAGCTTAAATATTGGCCCCATAAATGCGACCGTACCGTACCATCCGTATAGGAAACCGATCTATAATTGACTGCTTCTTTTGTTGTTCCATTATCATAATAATAGTACCATCTCCCTATTTTACCAGTGATTTTTCCTCCATCCCAGTAGGTTCCTTGGGCGGCCAGTTGTCCATTTTTGTGGTAATGTTTCCATGGACCCACTTTTTTCTCCCCTACCTTTTCTCCCTCTTCCTTTAGTTGGCCATTTTCATAATAGGCCTGCCAAGCAACGGTATTGGAACCTTCCTTTGTTTTGGTTATCGACTTTAAGGCGCCACTGGGGTAATACTCCTTGGGGTTTCTTCTGTTGTCTTCCTCTTGGTTCCATTTCTCCCAGGCTGCTCTGTCCTTGGGATATTTTTTGAGGTTTTCCCCAATTTGGTACACTTCCCTAAACCTATCATCAAGTTCGTAGTTGGCCATGGCCTCTAAATAGGTGTTTACATGGTTCCTAAGCTCTTCCAAAAGCCCGTATTGTTCCGGGTTGTTGAAAAGTTTGTCTCCATCAAACAAATAGTTTAGGGATGCAATTCTTAAATAAAGGGTTTTTGATGTGGGTTGCGCCATGGCCTCCACTTCGTCCAGCTTTTCCAATACCGTTTTAAAATCGCCAGAGTTAAAGGCTTTTTCAGCTTCTTCAAATTTGAGCAATGTAACGGCATCTTGGGCTTGTAGACCAAATGCCATACATAATAGTAGGAGAAATATGGTTTTCTTCATAATCATTTTTTATTCAAAAACACTTTCGGGTATGGGTTCGTTTATTTTTAACCGGGTGGTTGTATTTATAATACTCGACATGTAGTTGTCCTGTTCCATCAAAAGGGCCAACTTTTCATCTCCCAACCCTTCTTCATAGTTATATCCTTCTTTGCCATGTTCAGATAATTGATAGGTTTTTGTAATCCTTTTAAAAGGGAAAGTCAAGCCTTTAACTTCACGGAAATCTGTAAATCGGATTATTGTAACCACACCGCCTTTTAAACTTGTAACGGTGCCAATGAGCCTACCCGATGTATTACTAAAATAGTAATTGACACTATAATTAGTACTGTTAACTTCTTGCTGTTGGTTAACAATAGTGGCTTCTTCACCACTAAAACTGCCCTGTCTGATCTTTAAGGATTGGACATCATCCATGTTAAAGGGCAATACCGAAACCAACGATAAGCTATTTGAAGTCAATTTATCGTAGAGCTTTTTGGTATGTTCAAAATTCGAAGTAAATAAAATACCTTTGTAAACGCCCTTTTCCTTATTGAATACGGTTTTGCTTCCATGCGGGCCTTCTATACTTAGGGAATATTTCCCTATTGCTTTTTTCGTGATGATGGTACTACTGTAATTTTCTACATACTGGCTGTTAAAATCATTTTCTTGATTTTCTTCGACAACCATTGTCTCTACGTTGGCAATATCTTCTTGACCACCAATGCTTGCATAATATTTATCAATTGTTTCTACAAAGGGTTTTGTGTATATGTTTTTTAATTCTGCTTCGGTTTTGGGGTAGACTTTAAGCTTTTCATGAATATTGTGCACTTCCCTAAACCTATCGTCAAGCCCTTGTTCCTTCATGGCATTTATATAGGTCTGGGTATTTTCCAACAAACTGCGCAACAATGTAAAGTCAAGCGTTGTTGATGGATCTGTAAATACTTTGTTTTCTGCACCCAACAACTGGTTTTGTGCCATGATTTTTAGGTAGAGTGTCTTTGAGGTAACTCCTATCCCTGCTTCAACTTCTGCAAGTTTCTCTATAACAGCCCTGTAATCGCCCGAGTTAAAGGCCTTTTCGGCTTCTTCAAATTTGAGCAATGTAACGGCATCTTGCCCCTGCATGCCAACGGTCAATAACAGCGATAATAAGAGGATACATTTTTTCATTGGTTTACTTATCAATTGTTCTTTATGGGAACTCCCAGACCTCCTGTGGTTTTGGGGCCCGGTTTATCCATAACATTTTTGTGCTCTTTTTTGAGTGTCCCCAAAGGAATGCCCAATGGGTTGGAGTCATTATTGGATTTTATCCCACTTTTGGGTTTTCCCTTATATTCCACTTCTTTTATACTAACGCCCTCGATGGACTTAAAACTATTTACAAATTCGTTCCGCATGGTTTTGGCGTCGTCCAAAGTGAGGTAATACCCTTGCATGGTAGGCCTGTGTGGGACCAGTACAGCAATTTCCTTATCCACTCTTCGCTGATAAGGCCAAGTGCCATTGTCGTATTGTGCTATTTCAAAGACATTGGAGACATAAACAGTGGTGTTTTTCTTGTTCATGGTACTGGAATCCGTGGCATAAAAGAAGTAATAAATCCGGTCGGTTTGCAGCTTGCTGCTAGACAAAGGGAGCGGCAAGCTTTCGCTAAAGGCATGCAAGATATTTTTGCGCTGATCGATGATCATTTTAAATGCTTCGCGTCTTAATCGCTCCTGTTCTTCCCGGTACCGTTGTTCCCTTTCCCGTTGCAATTTTAAGCGACGTTGCCGTTCTGCCTCGGCACGTTCCTCTGCTTCCCTTTGCTTTTTTCTTTGGGAGAGATCGGCGATTATGGATGCAGCTGTACCAACTACTACAGCACCGACCGCACCTTCCACATTCCCCTGTCTGGCAAACTCTTCCGCCAGTGGCTGTACTCCCTCTATATAATTGGTTCCACCATTTTGCATCTGTTGGGCCCATTGGCCCATCGTCTGATCGGCGGCATTTTGTAAATTTTGCGATTGACGTTGCTGTTCGGCCAGTCTTTGTCGCATTGCGGCGATTTGCCGGCGCCTTTCCTCCATTTTTTTCTGGTAGACCTGGTTTTGACCGGCACCTTGACGGGCATAATCCGAAGTAGCTGTGGAAACGGATTGGTTATTCCCTATTTTTAAAGCCGCATCATTATTAAGCGTAGAAGGATTTTTATAATTATCGGAAATTGCCCCTGCATCCATACTGGACAGAACCAAAGTCTTTTTCTTTTTCTTGGTCTGCAGGCGCGCAATGGTGTTTTGTGCACTTATAATGTCGTCTTCTGCATATTTGGTGCTTACATTTCCCCCAAAACGTTGATTGATATCTTTTTGGACACCAATAGCTTGTCGCTTATAGGTTATGAACGCCTCCAATTTGTCAATGGCCTCTTGTCTGTCCGCTTCAAAATTTGGATTGTTGTCCGTTAATTTGTTGCTGGCCCGATGCCCTTCTTCCCATGCTTTCTGGGCCTTATCGTCCAAAACGTTCTTTTGGTCATACATGGCCTCAATCTCAGCTTGTCTTTTTTCCTTCTCTGCCGCTTTCTCACATCTGCACTCCAAACATTCGATTATCCGTTCCATATTTTCATAACCGGCAAGGGACCCCCTTATATCGTCACAGTCAATTTTAACATTGGGCATTGCGGCAATCCCTTCACATTCCGTGCATGGAAAACTGTTCTGTGCCGTCAACGAAAAGGTAGAAATTACAAAAATGAAGACTGGAAGTGTTTTGAACATACCATTTAAATTAAGCAATGGGACAAAAAAAGCTGATGCCCGGACCAAATGCCTATTCACTGCAAAGCTACCTCATAAAAAGCCCCATGTAAATACCGCATTTTAGGTAATTTTAACATAAATCCCTAATTTAATCGCTGAACCGACCTAACAACTTAAGCACATGAACCCAAACCTTGTTCCTGTATTCCAGGCTTGGAAAAAGGGATATAAAGACCGCATAAAAAAGCCTTCTCGGTTTAAAATTCCGACAAAATTGGTGCGCATGGCTTCACTTTTTACGCCAGGCCAGTTCTATTTCTACATTGCCAACACATTTACCTTTGAGTTGGAATATGTTTCCCCTGGAGTAGTGGATTTGTTGGGTATGGATCCCGAGAAAACCACTATGGATCTGTTGTTGGACATGGCCTTGCCCGAGGTTATTCCCACCATTGCCCAAAAGGAAGCGGCCATCAGCGATTTTTTCAATCGTTTTCTCACCGAGAAGGAACGTTTACATTATAAAAATGTATATACCTATCCCTATAGAAACCATCGAGGTGAAAAACGTGATATGATGATACAGGTTTCGCCCTTGTCACTTTCCGAAGACGGTACAACACAGCATCAACTGGGCATACATACCGATATTACCCACCTTGGCGTTGAGCACAATGATACAGTATCCTATTTCAGCATTGATGGAGGAAAAAATTACTTGAACGTTTCTGCGAGCAAAGGTGTTTTTGATCCCAATATGGGAAAGGAGGTACGTAATGCAATAGCTAAATCCCTCACCAAAAGGGAAAGGGAAATAGCCGAGCTTTTGGCCAAGGGCCTAAATGATGCGGAAATTGCGGAGGAATTGAAGATAGCTTTTCTCACTGTCCGTACACATAGAAGGAACATGCTCAAAAAGACCCAGTGTAAAAATAGCGTGGAGCTGGTAACCCTATGCCTTATGTGCGGGATAATTTAAATGGACACATAAGTACGATTATAGGGTTACTTCCTTTAAGTTTGCCATCTAAATCAAGTACTAATATTAATATTGCGGTCGAGCGTCCAATTGCACAATAATTTCGTACTTCAAATAGTGAATAATCCTTTTCAAACCTATAAAAGCAGGCTTTACACTTGAAAAATGAAATAACAGCATCAGCACATGGTCAATTAAGCACCGAACGGCTATATTTTATAGATGCGTTACGTGCATGGGCCATATTGATGATGCTACAGGGACATTTTGTGTCCTCGTTATTGGCAGATACTTATCGAGAAGGAGGAGGTTCACTCTTTTTTGCTTGGAGTTACCTAAGAGGTGTGACAGCCCCTGTGTTCTTTACCGTATCAGGATTTATATTCACCTATTTACTCCTCAAGAGATATGGGATGGGATGGTCAAATCCACGGGTAAAAAAAGGGATTAAAAGAGGTGGCTTGCTCATTGTCATCGGCTATATATTGCAAATCCGGTTTGGGCGATTGTGGGAAGGTTCCATCAATCCGAACTTTGATATTGTCCACGTACTCCAATGCTTGGGGCTCTCCATTGTATTGATTATCATTCTTTATTTGATTTCCTATCGGTTCAAAACGTATGTTTTTCAAATTCTGCTGGGTTCCATTACCATTCTACTTTTCTTGTCCAGTGCCACCTTTGGCCAATGGGAATATAGTTCCTTGCCCGATGGGCTCTCAAATTATTTTACCCGGGCGAACGGTTCGGTTTTTACCATAGTGCCCTGGTTTGGTTTTGCAACGGCGGGTGCCTGCATTTCCGGATTCTTCCATTACAATCTCAACAAACAGGGGTTTTATAGGAAAGCATTATTGGCTACCCTCGCCGTTGGCACTCTACTTATTTTCCAATCCTATGAATTCATAAGGGATCTTGAAAACCTTACCGATCTCCAATTTTTTAAAAGCGCACTTGGGGAAAGCTATCTTTTTGCCCGCTTGGGCGTGGTCCTGTTGGTTTTTGCAACATTTATGCTCTTGAGAAACTTTTTGAACCACAAAATCGTCCTTGATATCGGTCGGCATACCTTGGCCATCTATGTTGTCCACTCCATTGTCCTCTACGGCAGTATCACAGGTTACGGATTGAGCAGGTACCATCACCACTCTCTGTCCCTATCACAAGCAATTATTGGAGCAGTATGCTTTGTTTTTTTGACAAGTTTCTTGGTTTTGATGTTCTATAAGAGAGTAAAGCAACCTATAAGTTAAAAACAATTTCATTGGAAAGACTGCATGTGGCTACATCCTATTAAAAAACAGCCAATCTTTATTAAATCTTTATAACACTATCCATACCTTTATGACCGCCAACCGAATTATGGGATTCTATGTCGTTTTTTAAATGGGGAAGGTTAAGGCTTGTTGATTGGAAGTATTTCAACACCCTTTTTCAGATAGCATTCTACGCCAGCATTATTGGGGTTTTTCTTTTTATTATCGATTTTGGGTTTGATAAATCACGGCAGGTCCAGAATTGGTTCAACACCTTCTATTTTGTGGTCATCGGTCTGGGTATTTTGGCCACTGTTCTGCGGTATGTGGAGCGCATTAAGCAAATCAAGCGTTCTGTCATCATTTTTGATGCCGTGACCATTTTGGCGACCATGGCCATACTCTATGCCCATTTTTTTGAAGCGGCGCACAAACACTTATCATTCCTGTACAATGACAATTGGGTGAAATTTGCCATCATCCTTACGTTTATTCGAGAATTTTCGGAGCAAAACATCAATTATAAGAAGACAAGGCTCAATCCGGCACAACTGTTCATTGCAAGTTTTTTGGGTATTATATTCGTGGGATCCCTATTATTGATGCTCCCCAATGCCACCTACGAAGGCATCTCGTTTTTGGATGCATTGTTCACTTCAACAAGTGCTGTCTGCGTCACGGGCTTGATCGTTGTGGATACCGGTAGCTTTTTCACCACTTTTGGGCAATCGGTAATCCTTTGCCTTATACAGGCCGGGGGAATCGGCATACTTACCGTGGCCAGTTATTTCAGCTACTTTTTTAAGGGCGGGGCCTCTTACGAGAACCAGTTGACCTTAAGTGATATGACGGGAAGTAAAAAACTCGGCGAGGTGTTCTCCACCCTCAAACGTATCCTTCTCATCACATTCTCCATAGAATTGGTAGCGGCCCTATTGATATATATAAGCGCGGACAAAACTGTATTCGGGTCATTTTTTGAGCGTTTCTTTTTCTCTGTGTTCCATGCGGTATCCGCTTTCTGTAATGCAGGGTTCTCAACCCTGCCCAACAGTCTATACGAAACAGGTTTTCGTTACAATTACCCTCTCCAAGGTGTCATTATTGCCGCTTTTGTGCTGGGCGGGTTGGGTTTTCCCATTGTGGTCAACATTATAAAATATCTTAAATATTTCTTTCTCAAAAAGTTCTTTTATTTTAGAGGGAAACAGCAGACACATAAACCTTGGGTATTGACCCTGAACAGCCGTATTACGCTCATAACCACCTCAACCCTGACTGTTTTGGGAACCGTGATGTTCTATTTCAATGAATATAACAATACCCTGGCAGAACATGTTGGTGTTGGGAAGGTAGTGACGGCACTTTTTGGTGCAGCTACTCCCAGAACGGCCGGTTTCAATACTGTGGACATGGCTGCTTTGGACTTTTCCACCGTTATGATGATTTTTCTGTTGATGTGGGTCGGGGCTTCGCCAGCTTCCACGGGAGGCGGTATCAAAACCAATACCTTTGCCATTGCCACACTAAATTTTTTGAGTCTTGCCAAGGGAAAATCAAAGATTGAGATCTTTCGTAGGGAAATTGCGGAAATATCGGTGCGAAGAGCCTTTGCGGTAATAGCCCTATCATTGATGGTCATTGGTACGGGAATCATCCTTATCTCTGTTTTTGACAGTGAAAAGAAACTATTGGATATCGCCTTCGAATGTTTCTCGGCGTACAGTACCGTAGGATTGAGTCTTGGAATAACCGCAAAGTTGAGCGCTGCCAGTAAGTTTGTTATAATAGCAGTGATGTTTATTGGACGGATCAGCATGCTTACCTTATTGATTGCAGTGTTCAAAAAGATAAAACAAAAGAATTATAGGTATCCCGTTGAGGAACTTACTATAAACTAAAACATAAGTATGAAGTATATCGTTGTGGGATTGGGCAGTTTTGGAGCTTCACTGTCGGAAAAACTTACCGAACAGGGCAATGAGGTCATTGGCATTGACACCAACATGAATCGCGTGGATAACTATAAGGAGCGTATTTCCCATACCATTTGTATGGATGCCACGGATGAATTTACTGTTTCTGGATTGCCCCTGGACGACACCGATATGGTGATCGTGGCCATTGGGGAAGATAAGGGAGCCAGTGTAATGGCCACGGCACTATTCAAGAACTTCCAGGTAAAACGCTTGATCAGTAGGTCCATTGATGAACTGCACGAGAAGGTGTTGCATGCCATTGGGGTGGACGAAATTGTACATCCCGAGGAGGAATCGGCTGAACGCTGGGCCAAAAAGCTGTGCTTAAAAGGAGTCGTCGATTCCTTTGAGCTGAACGATGATTACAGTATTGTCGAGGTCAACGTGCCCATTAAACTGCACGGAAAGACCATTAGGGAGAGCAATATCAGGGAACAGTACAATTTGCTGGTATTGACCACAATTGCAAACACGGAAGAACGGACCAATGTGGGAAAGACAAGGAACGTTACCAAAGTAAAGGGTGTAGCCAATCCCAATAGCGAACTCAATAAGGATGACATTATCGTGGTTTATGGTTCCAACAAGGACATCAAAAGGTTTTTAAAGGAGGATTAATACAAAGACCTATCCATTTTGAGTTCACCAAAAAAAAAGCGTTATGATATGTTACCGGTTTTTTGTTGGTAACGTTTGCAGATTCCCTTGGCCTTTAATTTAGTTTAAAAACCTCCCTTATTTGTCGTAGGCCCATATGGCCTTCAATAAGGCCAGAAATCAGAACAAGGTATTTTTGACCGAGCATTAGCACCTCCTTTTAAATTATTGATGATATCCCGGAATTCTTTTATCAAAAGATAGGATTAGGGACATTTGTGTCACCTAACATAAGTGCAACGGCAACGGGGGCAGGTGTACAAACGCCTTTGCCAAAAAGAGGTTTTGTCTCAACGTCCCCTTGTACGGGACCATTGACACAGTGCTCCTCAAGCTAAAAACTGGCGTGCAAAACTTCGCTCTTGGCCAACGATCACTGTGTTGCCCTATGCCTGCCATCAGTATCGCAAATAGTACTGTCGGGGTCACCAATACCAACCCTTGTTTTGACAAATGCAATGGCAGTATGGATGAGAGGGTGAACATTGAGAACTAACTTATTGCCCATAGTACGGGCCCCTATAAACTTAAACCAAAATGTTAAATGGATCCAAAATATAAAAGTACTGGCCATTAAACATTTTTTGGCCCCCTTATTCTTGGAAGCAATGGAAAACATTTGGTCTTTTGGCCAAATCCATTGTGGTCATGCTCCATTGGAAAAGTTGACTTTTAAGAACCATTAACATTACATACACGAACCTTAAGTAATCCTTATAATAATCGTCCCAACCACCACTTTAATTTATGCCCAAAACCTTGGAATAAACGTTACAAAAAACATAAACCCCAGTATTATTGGGATTTAAGGGCTATATTTCTTATCTTTGCCCTGATGAACGTCAAGCTCCACGAGAGAAAAAATTGCAGGATCCTAAGTTTTAATTATCTGGTATTTAGAAACCAGCCAGATAAGTTTATACCGCCTACGCTATAATTACCTTCCCTTAACCCGGGAAGTTGACCCCATTATAATGGAAATTACGGAAAAAGATTTCCGCCATTTTCCATTAGCCCTAGTCGTAACCATTAACAAAAAACCAAATCCATTATCGTTCAAAACAAAAGCATGGTAATCAAAACCTACGATGCCTATACTAGACTTTCTACCATGGAAGCAAATCGGTTTGCCAACTTTCTTTTTGACCATCAAGAGGGAAAAAAGGCAGAGAAAAAAGCCATTAGAAAAGCTATTCAGTATTCCACCAAAGACATTCCCGGATTGGGCGGATATGTATTTGCCATGGAAGAAAAAAATGAAATTTTAGGTTTAGCTGTTGTGAACAAGACCGGTATGGGAGACTATATCCCCGAAAACTTTCTTGTATTCTTTGTAATACACAGAGACCACAGGGGCAACAACATCGAACAGAAACTATTGGACTATACGCTCCAATATTGCAAGGGGGACGTTGCCATCCACATTACCGGTGAAAACCAATATCCGAACAAAAAATTTTTCGAAGAAAAAGGGTTCAATGCAACCCATTTAGAAATGAGATTGAACAGATAAATCATTATATGCTAAAAATAGAAGTTAAGCCAGGCGAAAGTATTGAAAGGGCTCTAAAACGCTACAAAAGAAAATATAGAAACACCAAGCGTTTGGACCAAATACGAAGCCGTCAAGAATACACTAAAAAATCAGTAGAACGCCGTAAAACATTAAAAAAGGCACAATACAAGGAACAATTCCTGAACGAACAGGAAGACCAATAACATAAAAACTCTAGTATCAACAACAATAAAATGAGACTTTCAAGAATTAAAAGGGAAACCAAATATGAAAAACGTTACAGCGTTAAAATGGGGGAACTTACCACCCAAGTTACGTATATCAAACAGTACATTATAGGGCTTCCCGTTCGCACTTTGCACAAATACCGTGAAACTTACTATGGTGAGGTCAAAGATTGTGAAGAATGTAATGTATTAGCATAACACCATTATAATTTAATAACCCTTTAATAAAACAAATGAAAGTATTGGTTATTGGCGCAGGTAACATGGGGCTTACCTATGCCACAGGTATGTCCAAATCCAAATTGTTGAAGAAACGCAACATTATGGTGCTGGACAAGTCAAAAGAAAAATTGGAAGAAGTGGGAAAAATTGCCTATTTCGATGCCATTGACAAAATCGAGGATTGTGTTCCACAGGCAGACATTATCTTTTTGGCAGTAAAACCCTACCATGCGGAAGAACTCTTCCAACGCATGAAAAAATTGGTAAACCCGGAACAATTGTTCATTTCCATTATGGCGGGGGTCACCATAAACTATATTCAAGAAGCCTTGGGAATAAAAAAAGTGGTGAGGGCCATGCCCAATTTGCCGGCACAGGTTGGGAAAGGGCTGACCAGCTATGTTTCCGCCGAAGAAGTATCCCGTTTGGAACTTTTTATGGTAGAAGGCCTGTTGGACACCACAGGAAAATCGCTCCGG
Organism: Flagellimonas sp. L-11; assembly: GCF_056857735.1. NCBI lineage: Bacteria > Pseudomonadati > Bacteroidota > Flavobacteriia > Flavobacteriales > Flavobacteriaceae > Flagellimonas > Flagellimonas sp. L-11. The sequence goes on along the minus strand of NZ_JBSXNR010000019.1, from coordinate 40,624 downwards.
GTAAAAAATGAGAAATTCATTGATGCCTCCACCGGAATTTCCGGAAGTGGGCCGGCATACGTTTTTTACTTTATGCAAAGTATGATGGAAGCCGCCCTACAAATGGGATTCTCCGAAAATGTATCCAAAGTATTGGTGAGCCAAACCTTTACCGGTGCGGTAGAGTTGTTCAACCAAAACAACCTGAATCCCGACACCTGGATGGAAATGGTAGCCTCCAAAGGAGGAACAACCAGAGCCGCCTTGGACTCCATGGAAGACAATAATGTAAACGAATTAATCAAAGAAGCCGCCTTCGCAGCATTTGGCAGAGCTGTGGAACTGGGCGAAGAATACTAAACCATGTACAAAGAACTAGTGGTCATCAAAGTAGGCACAAATGTGATGACCAACAAAGACAACAGAATAGTAAGACCTGTGCTAAACAATTTGGTGCAACAAATTGCAGAACTGTACGAACGAGACATCATGACCATTTTGGTCTCCTCCGGATCGGTAATTGCCGGTAAGGAGGTGCTGGGAAAAGCAAAAATCAAGGACAAAACCCAACGTAGGCAAGTGTATTCTGCCATTGGGCAACCCAGAATGATGAGGCATTATTACAACATCTTTAACGATTACGGTATGAAATGTGCCCAAGTACTCCCCACTAAAAGGGATTTTAACCCAGGGGTGCACCGCGACAACATGATCAATTGCCTTGAAGGCCTCCTTTCCGAAGGAGTAATCCCGATAGCCAATGAAGATGATGCCGTTTCCGTATCCATGTCCATGTTTTCGGACAACGACGAGCTGGCCACCTTGCTTGCGCAATTAATGAGGGCCGATAAATTAATCCTGATGACGGATATTGACGGCCTGTATGATGGACACCCTGAAAAGGCGGATTCCAAGGTAATCGATAAAGTTGAGCCCAAAGAAGACCTAGATAAATATATTGAAGAGGGCAACAAACAAGAAGGTGAAGGCCGCGGCGGTATGGGTTCAAAATTGAGCTACGCACAAAAAGCAGCTGCCGATAACATTCCATCCTACATTGTTAACGGTAAGCGGGATAACGTAATCCTAGATGTTATAGACGGAAAAAACGTAGGAACAGAAGTTTCAAAACCAGAGTAATGAAGTTATTAAAAACAGATTTAAAAAATAAAGTATTACAAGATATGGAGCGTATTCTCGATCAAAACCGAGAAGAATTGCTCCAAGCCAACAAAAAGGATCTTGACGCATTTAACCGCGACGATCAAGCATTGTACGATCGTTTGGTTGTAGACCAAAAGAAGGTAGACCAAATGATCCAGGCCGTAAAAGAGGTTCGTTTGCAGGAGGACCCTGTTAACAAGGAAATCTCCACAAGAGAGCTGGACAACGGGTTGAAAATCATCAACCGTACAGCCCCTTTCGGCACTATAATGATTATTTACGAATCACGTCCGGATGTAACCGTCGAGGCCGCCGTACTAGCTTTCAAGGCCAACAACAAAATATTGTTGAAAGGTGGTAAAGAAGCCTACCATAGCAATAAGGCCCTTGTAAAGTTTTGGCACCAAGCCTTGTCCGAAAACGGATTACCGGAGGATTTTATCCAGTTCTTGGAAATGGACAGGACACAAACTCAGGAATTTTTAAGGAATCCAGACCAAGACTTGGACCTTATCGTTCCCCGTGGTGGTGAGCGCTTGATCGCCTTTGTAAAGGAACACGCCAAATGCGCCGTTTTGATAAGCGGTAGAGGAAACAATTTCCTATATGTACACAAAGAAGCCGATTGGGAAAAGAGCCTAAAAGTAATATTGAACGCGAAAACCCATAAAATCTCTGCCTGTAACGCATTGGACAAAGTTTTGATGGATACCCAAATTGACGGTTATGAGGACAAGCTCAAGGAATTGCAGCAAGTCCTTACCGCCAACAACGTATCCATCTTGGTAGATGATCAAGTCAAAAAAGTATTGAAGGATGAGGAAGTAATTCCGGACCCTTCCGTTTGGCAAGAAGAGTTTTTGGCCATGAAGTGTGTTATCGGTGCCGTCAACAATATTGATGAAGCCGTAGAGAAAATCAACAAAAACTCTGGCGGGCACTCTGCCTCCATCATGACAGAAAACAATGATGTGGCAAAAACCTTTATGGAAAATGTGGACTGTGCAGCAGTGTACCAAAACGCCTCCACCCGATTCACCGATGGTGGACAAATGGGCGTTGGTGCGGAATTGGCCATTAGCACCGATAAATTGCACCATCGCGGGCCTTTGGGCCTAAAACAATTGGTGACCAACAAATACTATGTATTTGGAGACGGTCAGATAAGGGTGTAAACATGAGCTTACATAATTCAAAGGGAGGCCGATCGGCCTCCTTTTTTTATCCCAAAAACATGGCACCATTCCCATTTATCTTTCAAAAAGAGCAAAAGCTTACTTTATTGGTGATTTCTCCCTCATTTATTGGTCAATTTTTAATATATTATCTAGATTTATTACTTAAAACATAAAGAATATGGGAAAATTTGAAATTAAAACGGATAAAGCCGGTAAGTACAGGTTTAATTTAAAAGCTGGAAACGGCCAGGTCATTTTAAGCAGTCAAGGGTACTCCTCCAAGTCTGCCTGCGAAAATGGAATCGAGTCCGTGAGGGCACATGCTCCGGACGATGGGAATTTCGAAAGAAACACAGCAAAGGATGGAAGTCCATTCTTTAACCTGAAAGCTTCCAACGGTCAAGTCATTGGGAATAGCGAAATGTATTCCAGCGAATCGGCCATGGAAAATGGTATTTCTTCCGTTAAAAAGAACGCGCCAAGTGCATCGGTAGAGGAAATCTCTGAATAAAACCTTATCATTTATACAAAAACACAGCAGTCCTTTGGGCTGCTTTTTTTATGTCCCTTTTTTGCATCCATCAAATCAAAACGGTCATCCATAAAACGGGCTGCCTCAATCCCTTTTGCAGCTCTTATCCTTGTTCTGCAATAAGGCGTTAAAGCCAATTGAAAAAGCAAGGTCAATGGTTTAGCGCATACACATAGGTCATTCACATTTTTGCAAGTACATCGGATGGCGGTCCCCTAAATATGGACCATGATTTGGATGTGAACATTTCGCCAGGGAAAAAAATGATTTGATCGAAGCCATGAAGGCTTGTAAAAATCGTTTGAAAAAAAAACAGGAATCAATCCTTCTTGTTCACCAACCCTTTCGTGAACTCGTTCAAGGCCTCTACCTTTTGTTCAAAGTCCCCTTTCAAGGTTTTGCGGTATTCGTTAAGGTTGTTGACCAGCTCGTCAATATTTTCAGGCAGTACATCCTCAAAAAATTGACGCAGCCGTTTGGCCGTGGTCGGGGATTTTCCGTTTGTGGAAATAGCGACCTTAACATTGCCCTTGGTCACAATGCCGCCCATGTAAAAATCGCAAAATGGTGGATTGTCCGCTACATTTACCAATATACTCCTGTTCCTACAGTCCTGGTACACCTGTTCGTTCACCTCTGGCTTGTCCGTAGAGGCAACAACAATATGTTTTCCTTCCAAAAAGTTTTCTGAATACGCTTCCCTTGTAATGTCCACATTGTGCTTTTCGGCCAGTTCCAATGTAGCTGGCAAAAATTCTGGAGCTACCATCTGAACCCGGGCATTGGGACTGGATTTCAATAAAAATGTCAGCTTTTCCAATCCAACATTGCCTCCTCCCACAATTAGTACGTTCAAGTTTGAAACTTTCAAAAAAACGGGGTACAACTCATTCTTCTCCATAGCAAATCAATTTTAGCGGCTTACCTTCCTTATTGCAATGCTAAAGATAACGACTATTTTTCCGGATGTATACTTCTTAAAGTGAAGATATATTGCCCACTATTTAAAATGTTGGCGTTTCTTTCTGCTTTTGGGAGGATTTGAACTCGTACCTCACAAACAGCTCGTGCGACCCTCCCGTGTAGCTTGCCAAATTGGAAGTAGTAAGATCATAGGCATAACCTGCGCTAAAATTTGGGTCGATCTGCATCCCCAACAAGGTAGAGAATGAATCGTCCCACCGATAGGCCAAACCAAAGGTAAAGGTCTCCTTGAGCAGCGCATTTACCGATACATCGGCTATAATAGGCGCTCCTGGCACCCATTTTACAAAGAACCCGGGCTTGAGTTTCACATCAGGGGTCAAATCAAACACTTTACCACCAATAAAGTAATAATGTAAACGCTCCGCTGCAATTTCCTGTTCTTCCCCGTCATAATGTTTTTGTGAAAAGAAACTGGGTATGGCAAAGCCCAAGTACCCTTTTCCGGAATCGTAATATATCCCTGCCCCTATGGTCGGGAAAAATTTGCTCTTTATATTGTTTTGAAAGGCAACATCGGCCTCTTCCGTGAGTCCTTTGGAAAAATCCACATCAAAAATACGCCCGCCAACCTTCATGCCAAAGGAGAGTTTTCTGTTGGCACTGTCCAGTTGAATGGTGTAAGAAACGTTTCCGTCCAAAGAAATTTCGGAAGAAGGCCCCAAGGCATCACGGGCAATTATCCCCCCTATCCCAAGTTTGTTCTCCAAAGGTGAATCTACCGCAAGTACTTGGGTATTTGGCGCACCTTTTACCCCGACCCATTGGGAACGGTGCATCAGCAAAGCGGTTATATGCCCATTAGTGCCCGCATAGGCCGGGTTCACGCTCATAGTGTTGTACATGTACTGGGTAAATTGAGGGTCCTGTTGCGCATAAATGGAAAATGAGCCCGCTACGACCAGCAATACACAAACTTGCTTGAGTCCTTTGGCCCTATATTTTTTTGAAACAATTCCCATATTTATCTATTTATATACAACCAATCTGTCCGTGGTTCGGACCCATCACCCAAATCCAGTACGTAATAATAGGTGCCTACCGGCAATTGGTCTTCTTTTTGAACAATGGCCCGTCCGTTGGGCGTACCGTCCCAATCATTGTTGTACGAACGTTTTTCAAAAACAATGTTGCCCCATCTGTTATACACCTGGAGCGTATTGTTCGGATAACGGGAAATACAATCAATCTTAAAATAGTCGTTAACACCGTCCCCATTGGGCGAAAACTCATTGTACACCACCAAACAGCTAGGTTCCACAAAAGCTTCGGCAGAGTTGTTCGTTTCATCGGTGTCCCATTGATCCGTATAGGCCAAACCTGCCACATTTAGGTATTGTTCAATATCCAAGACCTTTACCGTAAGCAACAATGTTGCGGATTCGGAAACAGGCAACGATTCAATTTCCCAAAAAGATGACGCTGCATCGTATGTACCCACTGTTGCTTGCGAGCTTACATAACCATAGCCCAAGGGCAGTTGCTCCTCAATTCCAAGATGAGTGGCATCATCCATACCTTGATTGGTTACGGTTATTTCAAAAACGACCTCATCACCAATGTTGGGCATGGCCTTGTCCACATTCTTTGTGATTGCAATGTCTGTAGTTTGAGGCACTACATTGGCAGTGGCTTCGTCATCATCTGCAATACCATCTGCAAAATCATCCTCATCCGGCCCCGTTGAAGGGTCACTGTCCGGATCAGCATACATACTTCCCGAAACGAAAGCTGCATTCAAATATTCGTCCTCGGCCCCTGTTGGCGCATTTACCACGGCCAAAATTTCCAGACTTTCTGTGTCCTGATTCAGAATAGTTCTGTTTACGCTCCAAATCCCGGAGTCAACATGGTAAACCCCAGCCGTTGACGTGTGGGATTCGTAGGAGTAACCAGACGGCAACACATCGATTACCTCAACATTTCTGGCATCTGATGGGCCATGGTTGGTGACACGCACCACAAACCGAACCACATCCCCCACATTGGGATTGTCATTATCCACCGTTTTACTAAGGGATAAGTCACTCGATCCCTCTGGAATCGGTATTACGGTTTCTTGGTCATCTTCGGAACCCAAATTATTGTTTGGGGTTGAATCTGGGTCATACGCATCCAAAGCGGTAAGTTCCGCGGTATTCTGGTAATTTCCACTGGAAAGCACCCTTGCCCGTATTTCCAAAGTTTGGGTTGAGCCGTTGGAAACGGCCGGCAAATCCCACGAACCTGCGATTTCATCATAGATTCCCGATGTTGCGGTTGCGGACACAAATGCGTATCCGCTTTCAAGCCTATCCCCAATAATCAATCCTGAGGCATCGTTGGGACCATTATTGCTTGCCCGAATGGTAAAAACAATTTCATCACCCACTTCTGGGCTCATATCATTCACTGTTTTAGACACCGAAATATCGGTAATGTACCTTGGTGTTACAGCTTGTTCGTCTTGATCATCTTCGGCCAGTATATGGTTGTTTGGCGTTGAATCCACATCAAAAAAAGATGCATCCACCACTTCTGCTGTAGCGGTATAACCTCCCGAAGGGTTCACCTCGGCTACAATGTTCATTTCCATTTGGGATTCAAAAGCAACAGTACCAACATCCCAAACCCCGTTGGATGGATTAAAAAGTCCTCCCGAATCATCCGAAATATAGGTAAAACCATCGGGCAGTACATTTTTAATTTCAACGCCCAAGGCATCGCTCGGCCCCTCGTTTATAAGGGTTATGGTGAACATGACCAGCGCCCCTACATCGGGAAAATCATTGTCCACACCTAGGTTCAAGGCCAAATCGGCGGACGGAATGGGCGTGGTTCCGGCATTATCTTGGTCATTTTCAAAAACGTTGGTATTGTTCGGAATGGAATTCGGGTCGTACTGATCGGAAGCAAATACTTCGGCAACATTAAAATGGTCCCCTGAGTTATTTACCGTGGCCACAATGGTCAAGGTATCCGTGCTTCCATCTGCCAAATCACCCTTAAGTTCCCACATGCCAGAGGTTGCATTGTAAATTCCTGCCGTGGTCGTATGGGAAACATAGGTATATCCATCGGGCAAAAGATCTATTACCTCAACACCTGAGGCATCACTGGGCCCAAGATTGGTGATGCTTACCGTAAAAATAACCTCTTGTCCCACATAAGGGCTCAGCACGTTCACGGATTTACGCAAAAGAAGATCTGCAACAGGGATTGGAATAGGTTCAATGGTCTGTTGATCATCTTCAGATTCGTTGTTGTTGTTAGGGGTTGAATCCGCATCTTTTTCAGCAACATTGGTCAACTCGGCCGTGTTCACATAATCTCCCGTTGATAGAACCTGTACGGTTACTTCCAAGGTCTCTAAATCTCCATTGGCCAGATTGCCAACGACCCAAGAGCCATTGGTTGAATTATAAGTCCCAACAGATGGAGCGGCATTCACCAATTGATAACCCGAGGCCAAAACATCGGTGACCACCACATTGGTGGCATCGCTTGGCCCATCGTTTTGAACGGTTATGGAAAACACTATCTCCTCTCCCACTTCAGGTATAAACTCATCTACCGTTTTGGTGACGGAAATATCCACCAAGGGTTCCGGTATTACAGAAACCCCGTCTTGATCATCCTCACCGGGTGCATCGTTATTTGGAGTTGAATCAATGTCCGTTTGGTCATACCCCGTTATTTGAGCTGTGTTGTCGTAGTCCCCAGAGGCATTTACCTTGGCAAGTATATTTAGGCTTGTGGAACTTCCGCTGGCCAAAGACCCTACATTCCATATCCCAGTGGCCTCATTGTACGCGCCTTCGCCATTGTCCGTCACGTAGGTGTAACCTGAAGGCAAAAGGTCTGTAACCTCCACAGAGGTCGCTCCACTTGGGCCTTCGTTGGTGACAGTAAGGGTAAACCTGACATTATCGCTCACCAATGGCGGTGACTTGTCGATTGTTTTTGTCAAGGATAAATCAATATCCCCAGAAGATTGAGAATATGCTTTTTGAAATGAAACGAACGCAAGAAAAACTACTGCCAATAAAAAACACCTATAAAGTAGGGAGGATTGGGGTTTGTTCATAGTTTAGTTGATCAGGTTGGTCTTACGTAGTAAGACATACCCAAACATATCGAGAACATGGCACAAATGGGAAGTTATGTTGTATGGCGGGATGCTTTTGTTGTGAAAACCCAAATAACCGATGAAAGAAACACCCTAAATTTAGGGTCCATTGAGCTTTTTGCCCAATACGAAAACAAACTAGGTCGGCGGTCAAGGCCTATCCGGTTCAATCAACCCCAATAAACGCACAAAATATTGATTATGACATTTTTACAATAAAAAAAGCCCTAGTTTCCTAGGGCCTTTCATTCATTTATGGTCGGTCGTTTTCTTACCTATGCCTCACAGCTCACACAATCCTTCTTTTGCTTGAATTTCTGCGCTGCGTTCATACTATGCTGATAGTACAAGGATTTTAGTCCCAATTTCCATGCCGTAACGTGGATTTTGTTGATGTCCTTTGTAGGCATATCGGGGTGTACGATGATGTTCACCGATTGCCCCTGATCAATATGGTTTTGTCTGTTGGCCGCTTGGTATACAATATCCAACTGATCTAATTCCGAATAGGTCTTGAACACCGCCTTCTCCTCCTCGGTCAAAAAGTCCAAATGCTGCACGGAACCATCCATATCACGGATGCTCTTCCATACCTCGGAAGTGTTCTGTCCTTTTTCTTCCAACAAGTCCATTAAGAACGGATTTTTGATGGTGACCTTGATCTTGGCGATATCCTTTACGTAGCAATTGGACCAAATAGGCTCAATTCCTTGGGATACCTGCCCCAAAATAAAGGCAGATGATGTAGTTGGCGCAATAGCGTTCAAGGTTGCATTGCGTCTTCCATAACCTTTTAATACTTCTGGCTCGCCAAAGCGTTCTGCCAATTGCTCGGATGCTTTGTACGAACGCTCTTTTATTTCCCTAAAAATCTCACTGTTCAAGTTATAGGCCTCTTGGCTGTTAAAGGCCAATCTTTTAGACTGTAAAAGAGAGTGCCATCCCAAAGCACCCAAGCCCAAGGAACGGTTTTGTTTTGCAAAATTGTAGGCCCTTTCCATAAATAGGAAAGTTTGTTGGTCTTCCCTATCGGAAGAATCCCTATAAGCTTCCAGTTTTTCGATGAACTCGGTGATTACGGCGTCCAAAAAGTGAACCATGGTCTCCACGGCATCGGTCTTTTTCCATTTGTCGTAATGCATTAAGTTGATACTGGAAAGCACACAAACAAACGACCAATCATCATTGGAGGGCAGCATAATTTCGGTACACAGGTTACTGGCATGTATCCGGTGGTTCTTGTCCTTATAAACATCTGCGGCACCATCATTGGCATTATCGGAGAAGAATATATAAGGATACCCCATTTCGCCCCTGCGCTGCAATACTTTGGCCCACACGGTTCTTTTATCAACATCACCCTCGATCATTTCCTGCATCCATTGGTTGGTCACCGTTACCCCATGGGTCAATTGCTGTATAGGGTTGCCTTCGGTGCCTATTTCCAAAAACTCCATAATGTCCTTGTGGTCAATCGGCAAATATGGAGAAAAACGTCCGCGACGTACCGACCCTTGGCTTACCACATCCACCATGGATTCGAACAACTGCATAATATGGACCGCTCCAGAAGCTTGTCCATTATTTTTTACAGGAGCTCCCCTATGTCTTATTTTACCAAAGTAACCGGATGTTCCCCCACCAAGCTTGGACATCATCCCCACCTCGGATTGGGTGTAAAGGATATTTCCCATATCGTCATCGATATGCGATCCAAAACAGCTAATCGGCAACCCGCGCTTTTTTCCAAAATTGGACCATACCGGAGAAGCCAAAGAGAAGAATCCTTCGGACATATAGCCATAGAATTTGTCCGAATACCCAGGAATCTTCAAAATCTCCTCTGCTCTATCACCAATCTCACGGATGCGTTCCTCGGGCCCCACCCCTTCGGTAAGATAACCAGATGCCAAAAACTTCCGGCTATACTCGTTCAACCATTCAAATCCTTTGTCTTCCTCACTTTTGAGTTTGGACAAAGTATCCTTTCTTGCATTTACAAGTTCTTGTGTTTTGTTATCCTGCTTTTGATCGGTGGTCGGGGTTATTTGTGTTCTCTTCTCCATAATTAAAAAAGGTCGTCGCTAGTTATACTTTGTGTTCTTTTGCTATAGTTGATGGATCTTTTTACAAAAAAGTCTCCGTGTTTTGTCCCTATGATCTCGTCATCGAACCATTCGGTCTGTTCCAATAGTTTTTGATCGACATCGAATACTTTGGAAATCCCAATGCTCTCCAATGAGTTATTGAATCTGTTCTTGATGAATTCGTTGACCAATTTCTTTGGCAAAAAGTCCAATTCACCTTCTTCAAAGATCCAATCCACTATTTTGCTTTCTGCCTCAAATGCCTTTTCGCAGATATCCTGAATCATCTCTTTATAAGCATCATCGAACCACTCCGGATGTTCTTTTTTGATGATGTTGATCACATCGATTCCAAAATCACCATGAATCTGCTCCTCTTTTGAGGTAGCCTCTACCACATTGGAAATTCCTTTTAGCACATTTTTATGCTTGTTGAACGCCATGATGATCAAGAACTGGGAAAACAGGGATACATGTTCGATAAATAGGGAGAACAGCAAGATGGATTCCGCATACTCCTTGTTGTTCTCGCTTTTTGCATTTTTAAGGGCAGTCTCCAAATACTGCACCCGCTTCATGATAACCGGTTTTTTCTTCAGGTTCTCGAACTCTTGGTTCAAGCCCAAAATTTCCAAAAGGTGGGAGTACGCATCGTGGTGGCGCACTTCACTTTCGGCAAATGTTGCCCCTACCGAACCGATTTCCGGTTTGGGCATACGGTGATATATGTCGCCCCAGAATGTTTTTACCGCCACCTCAATTTGGGAAATGGCAAGCATGGTGTTTTTTATGGCGCTGCGCTCCACCTCGTTCAAGCCGGATTTAAAGTCTTGGATATCACTGGTGAAATTAAATTCTGTATGTATCCAATACGAATGTCGGATAGCCGGAACGTACTCATACAATTGGGGATACTCATAAGGCTTCAGGTTGATACGCTTCTCGAAAATATCCGATTCGCGCATTTGTGCCCTTTTGTTTCTGTAAATAATGTAGGCCTTTGCGGCATCGTGGAACTCACTGTTCATAAGTTCGTTCTCCACCACGTCCTGTACCTCTTCAACGGTAGGCAAATAATGTTCATCCTGACTTTTTCGTTCCAATAACACCTTGCTGACGTTACTGGCAATGGTCTGCGCATCGGTAATATGGCCATGCTCCACAGCTGTCATGGCTTTCAATATCGCATTCGTAATCTTGTTTAAATCAAACTCTTGCGTACTAAAGTCCCTCTTGGTAATATGAGTAATCTGCATGAAGAAAACGGTTTGGAGTTGTAAAAAATAGCTTGAATGTAAAATTCATATTTTCTTCTGTTGAATTTTAAGTTTCACCCATTAGGTTCTTAACACTTTTATCAACATTCATGTTTTGTAACCGCAAAAACCCTTCGGAGCAAACGCGGAATAAGGGCTCGGAAAAAAATCCAGCAAGTATGATTCCTGCTAATTTTTTTTCACAGTTTTTTAACAAAAATGTGCGAAAAATAATTGAGCGCAGTGAATGCACAACATCAGCGACATTTTGCGCAAAAAAGGACATGTTGCAAAAATTAGACTTTAGGAAAGCGGTTACGCTTACTTCTGGAAGAACAAACCTCAAAAAATATGGTTCTTTTCAACTTATAATATCTTTATAATCCAGAACGGCAATAATTAGACATATGCAAGTGCAATTTCGTACCAAAAAAGAAGCCAATATGGAGCAGGAAAGGGAGTTCTTGGCACTTTCCCCTATTGAGCGTGTTTATCGTTTCTTGGTTCTCATGCAGCGCATCAACCGATTTCCGACAAAGGCCAAGCATGATGAGAATAAATTCATCATACAGATTACTACCGGCAAATGAGGCAATGGAAAGAGGATATCCACCTTTTTTTTGGAAATGACCAACAATAAAAACTAGTTAGAAAAGTCTACATCTTCTAATAGTTATGCATTGGGATACCTCTCAAAAAGGTTCTATGGGAACTCTTTAAACTTAACTGATTTTGCCACGCTCAGTAAATTAGTTGGATTTGGGGCTTGCAGCACTTCACTCCGTTTCGTTCGCTTTTTTATTCAGCTTTCTTTTGCGACCGTGGGGAGCAAAAGCAACGAATTTCATCAATAGCGTTTTTTCCCGTCCATTTGTTCCAATTTGGGGACGGCAATTAAATGGAACAAGTAAAGATTGAAAAAATGTTGGCCGTCACCTTTCTGAGAAATATTTTGCAACATTTAACTTTCGGATATATTGTATGAACACTATCCATTACCATACTTTTTTATAGACATTTTTTGGGAACACAAAAGTTTAAAAAAATACAAATACACAAATTAATAGTTTGCATATTTGAGTAATAATAAACCTTTTAGGCTTTTAATAGTTTAAAAAAGATTTAATACAAAGACTTTTAGTTTGGATAAACAACAAAAAATAAACCGTTTTCTCAATTCACAGCCTCCGGGAGTTGTCTATTTAAGCTCATGGTTAACGGAAAATGGATTCTCCACACAATTGCTCAATCGATATAAAAAGAGCCGCTGGATATATTCCATAGGTTCCGGAGCTTGGATGAGAATGGGTGATAAGCCTACCTATCAAGGAGCATTATTTGCGTTGCAAGAACAAGCTAACCTAACTATCCATCCGGGAGCTAAGACCGCCTTATCCTTATTGGGAAAAGTCCATTATCTGGAACTATCCACAAAGCAAATAACGTTGTTCGGGGGAAGCGAAGAAAAATTGCCCGCTTGGTTTTCAAAATACAACTGGGGGTTAAAAGTGGACTACTACAGTTCCACCTTCCTTCCTTCCAATATAGGACTACAAACTTTGGAGCAAGGGACTTTCAATTTGTTGGTGTCGAATCCAGCAAGGGCCTTAATGGAATGTCTGTATCTAGTGCCCAAAAAACAAGAACTGGTCGAGTGCTACGAAATAATGGAAGGTTTGAACAACCTTAGGCCGAAACAGGTTCAGGAACTTTTGGAGGCCTGCTCATCCGTAAAGGTGAAACGACTTTTTCTGTACATGGCAGAAAAGGCAGGGCACGATTGGTTTAAATACACCAACTTGGAAAAAATCGATCTTGGAAAAGGAAAACGCTCCTTGGTAAAAGATGGTGTTTATATATCCAAATACCGTATCACGGTCCCTAAAGCATTGGAAAATTATGAATAATTTCAAGCAACAGGTCTCCCTATTGTTGCAGGTGTTGCCGGAGGTGGCAAAGGAACCGGATTTCGCACGCCATGGTATATATAATTTTTCTTCTCATAGCCTCAAATATCGTTATTCCCCCTACTTTCCTACCTATCCCAATGATGATAAGGGTTTTCAAACTAGGTTAGATGTTTTTTCAACTTACCAATCATACCCTTTAGGTAAGATGGAGATGGGTATACCTTGACCAAGAGCAAGAAATAGGATCAAATGGTACCAAAAACGCACAACCAAAATGTTAAAGTTGAAGAATTTAAAATGTTGTATGTTGTACCAAAATAAAAAAGCCGAGATCTAAATCTCGGCTTATCCCTTTTTGTACCTTGGGGGGGAATCGAACCCCCACTCCCGAAGGAACTGGATTTTGAATCCAGCGTATTTACCACCAAATTTCCGTAAGTTATATTATAATCAACTGATTAACATATAATTAATTTTATATAATGTCAATTGATATCGTTTAAAATCCTAATTTGTTGTACCTATGTTGTACCAAAAATGATTATCTTTATATTCTCAATACTTAAGATATGGCATCAAACGCAAAAATAGTACTTCGGAAAAAGCCCAATAAAGAAGGGCATTGTCCTCTTTGTATTCGTATTACTAAAAACCGTCGCTCAAATTATCATTATATAGGTCATAATATTGACCCTAATGATTGGGATGGAAAAAATATTAGAGTTAGAAAATCACACCCTTACTCAGATAGGTTAAACGGCTTGCTTAGTACTAAACTGTCTGAGGCGAATAAGATGCTGATTGATTTGCAATCGAGCAAAAAGGATATATCGGCTAATCAAATAAAAGAGAAACTTTATGCATCTTCCGAATCAGTTACTTTTTTCGAAGTGGCACAAGATTTTCTTGATGATTTAGAAGCAAACGAAAAGCTGTCTAGGCTCTCGACCGACAAGGCTCGTGTTAACCACGTATTGAACTTTACCAAATCAAAACAACTTACCTTTCAAGAAATTGATGAAAACTTTCTAAAGAGATTTAAAACTTACCTCCGTACAAAACACAACCTATCGGAAAGGTCGATAGTAAATAATCTTATTGTGATTAGAACTATCTATAATAGAGCTATTAAATTGGGTATAGTAGATAGAAAACTCTATCCCTTCGGTTCAGATAAAATACGGATTAAGTTCCCTGAAACCGAAAAAATAGGCCTTACCAAAAATGAGGTCATAAAACTTGAATCCGTTGAAAATCTGACCGACAACGAGACTCACGCTAGAAATGTTTGGCTTTTCAGTTTTTATTTTGCCGGAATTCGGGTAGCTGACGTATTGAAAATTCGTTGGACCGATATTTATGACGAAAGGCTGCATTATCGAATGAACAAGAATTTAAAATTGTTATCCCTTAAAATCCCAGATAAAATATTTCCGATTTTGGAATATTATCAGGACAGTAAACAAAATGATGACGATTTTATATTTCCGGAAATGAAAAAGGCAAATTTACAAGATGCAAAAGATGTCTATGCTAAAACAAAAACGGCCAACAAGAAATTCAATAAATATTTGGTATCGGTCGCTGATAAAGCCAAAATATCAAAAAAAGTAACTATGCACATTGCTAGACATACATTTGGGAATATATCGGAAGATAAAATCCCAATTAATATGCTCCAAAAATTATATAGACATTCATCGATTACCACTACTATAAATTACCAATCTAACTTTATGCATAGGGATGCCGATAATGCTTTGGATAGCGTCATTAATTTTTGATTTCTGAAATTCTAAATCATCATTGCACAATCTGTGCATTGATTTTTTTTTATCTTTGTAGTGTGAAAATTATCGCTGTCATATTATCTCTATATATATTCGGGCTTAACTTATTAGCCTGTAATGATAGTGACACTTCACAAGTGATTTCTGATTCAGAAGTAACAGTGGTTGCTACGCAGAATTTAGATATCGACTATTCACATGATAAAGTAGCAGATTTATGCCCTCCTTTTTGTAGTTGCCATTGCTGCCATGTGCATACAGTAGATTTCGGTTCTTCAAATTTCAAGGCTTTGATTATTGAAATTCCATCAAAAGCCTTTGTCCATTTTGACAGCTCAGTGGAAGAACCTATTCTTTCCTTTTTAGATCCTCCAAAAGTTTAATTCAGTTTTTTTAAAGGATAATTATATCCTTTTTTGACCAAATCCTGGTTCTCATACTAGATCCTTGGTCCTATTGATAGATTTTGTTAGGCACAAAATTATTATCAAGAATTTTAACTGAATTAAATTTTTATTTATATGATTAATAAGATAATCGCATTTTCCATTAATAATAAATTTATTATTGGACTACTTACCTTAGCGCTGATAGGGACGGGTATTTGGTCCATGATGACCGTCAACCTGGGATCGGTGCCAGATATTACTAACAATCAGGTTCAGGTGATCACCCAGTCGCCAAATCTTGCCACAGAAGATATTGAACAATTTGTAACCTATCCCGTAGAACTTTCGATGGGTAATTTACCTGGAGTTACAGAGATTCGCTCTATTTCACGGTTTGGACTTTCGGTAGTTACTATTGTTTTTAAAGATGATATGGGAACTTATCTCCCTCGTCAACTAGTACAGGAAAAACTTAATGAATTGGGAGAAACCATTCCCGATAAATTTGGAAGTCCTGCTATGGGACCTATTTCAACCGGATTGGGTCAAATTTATGAGTATACCATAAAGCCAAAGGAGGGATACGAAACTGAATATTCTCCCATGGAACTACGAACTATTCAGGACTGGATAATCAAGCGACAACTTACCTTGCTGGAAGGTGTGGTGGAAGTAAATTCTTTTGGAGGCTCCATAAAACAATATGAGGTAGCAATCAATCCTGAGAAATTAAACAGTATGGGTATAAGTATCTCTGAGGTTTATGAGGCGCTGGCCCGAAACAATGTGAATACCGGTGGAGCTTATATTGAGAAAAATAAAATGTCAAATTTTATTAGAGGTGAAGGTTTAATCCGTTCACTGGAGGATATAAGGAAAATTGCTATTACTACCGAAAATGCTGTTCCGATAACTATTGGAGATGTTGCGGAAGATGTTCAGTTTGGAAATCAGGTACGCTACGGAGCTTTCACTCAAGACGGAGAGGAAGCCGTAGGCGGGATAATAATGATGTTAAAAGGCGCCAATCCCAATGCCGTAATTCAGGATGTTAAAGATAGGATGGCAGAAGTTGAAAAGTCACTTCCTGAAGGTTTGACCATAGAGCCAATTATTGATCGGAGTGAATTAATAGCACGAACAACCGATACTGTTAAAACAAATTTACTGGAAGGTGCATTGATAGTGATTTTTGCCCTGGTATTGTTATTAGGTAGTCTAAGAGGTGGACTTATTACTGCTACCACTATTCCCTTATCACTGCTTTTTGCTTTTATTTTAATGAAACAATTCAATGTCTGGGCCAATCTAATGAGTTTGGGCGCTATTGACTTTGGAATCATTATAGACGGTGCAGTGATTATCATCGAGGGAACCGTGTATGAAATACAAAAACGGATAAGATCTGGCAAGGTGAAATTCAATCAGGCTAAAATGGATGAAGTAGCCTATGATGCTGGGAGCACGATGATGAGTTCCGCATTTTTTGGACAGATTATAATTCTTATTGTATTCACGCCTATACTTTTTCTTACGGGGGTAGAAGGTAAAATGTTTAAGCCGATGGCGTACACTTTCGGTTTTGCCATGATAGGTGCTATTTTCTTATGCCTTACCTATGTCCCTATGATGTCTGCCCTATTTATGAAACCCATTCAGAATAAAAAGAACTGGTTTGGAAGGTTTGAACGCTGGCTGGAAAGGATAAGTGATAAGATAATTGGTGGAATACAAAGGGTATATATGCCTTTACTGAAAGGGGCATTAAAACTGAAGCTCATTGTTGTAGGTGCTGCTGCTGTTCTACTTGTATTAGCCGGTTTCCTTTTTTCCAGAATGGGAGGAGAATTTGTGCCTCAACTGGATGAAGGGGATATTGCAATGCAGGCTTTAATCAGACCAGGAAGTTCATTAACAGAGTCTATTGAAGTTTCCAAAAAAATAGAAAATATCCTTCTAGAAAATTTTCCTGAAATTAAAACAGCAACAGCAAGAATTGGAGTAGCGGACATCCCAACAGATCCAATGCCGATGGATATAGCAGATATGTACCTGATTCTTGAAAAAGATAAGGATAATTGGACAACCGCTGAAACTAAAGAAGGACTTATAGCGCAAATCAAGGAAAAACTCAATAAAGAACTTACTGGGGTAAACCTTGTGTTTACGCAACCTGTAGAATTAAGGTTCAACGAATTATTAGAGGGAGTAAGAGAAGATATTGCGGTTAAACTATATGGAGAGGACCTGGGGGTGTTGTCGGAAAAGGTACAGGAAATGGCCAGTATTATCCAAACCGTGCCTGGTGCAGGAGACGTAAACGCGGAGCGAACATCAGGCCTCCCACAAATGACCGTTAAATTTAACCGTGATAAAATTGCGCAATATGGACTGGATATCCAAAAAGCCAATGATTACATAAGTACAGCTTTTGCAGGAGGAACAGCCGGAGTCATTTTTGAAGGAGAAAAACGATTCGATTTAGTAGTTCGATTTGATGAGGAACATAGAAAGAATATTGATGATTTGCGTGGTATGTATATCGATCTTCCAGACGGAACTCAGGTGCCGATAAAAGAAATAGCAAATATCGAATATGTTCCGGGTCCTATGCAAATTTCAAGGGATGACACGTATAGAAGAACCTATGTGGGTGTAAATGCCCGGGGAAGGGATGTAGAGTCAGTCGTTAATGATATTCAGCAAAGATTAGATGAAGAATTGGAACTACCTCCCGGTTATTATATAACTTATGGGGGGGAATTCGAAAACCTTCAGAGTGCCAAAGATCGATTAGTGATTGTTGTACCGATAGCATTATTCCTGATTTTCGTGCTTCTATATTTTGCCTTAAAATCTTTTTCCCAATCTATCATGATCTATATGGCGATACCACTGGCGGCTATTGGAGGAATATTTGCTCTTTGGTTAAGAGATATGCCGTTTAGTATTTCAGCTGGTGTAGGCTTCATTGTATTGTTTGGGGTTGCCGTTTTAAACGGGCTGGTGCTTATTAACAGGTTTAATTCCTTAAAAGAAGAAGGGGTAACCAGTATAAAAGATAGAATTTTTACAGGAACCAAAGAACGAATACGTCCCATTATGTTAACAGCAACAACAGATATTTTTGGATTTCTGCCGATGGCTTTTTCATCGTCAGCAGGAGCTGAAGTACAACGACCCCTTGCTACGGTAGTTATTGGTGGCATGCTTACAGCTACCTTGCTTACCCTGGTTGTTCTTCCTGTCCTTTATACATTTGTAGAGAAGAGACGTGAGAAGAAGGAACAGAACAATCTTGGTTCTTCCAATACGCGATCTTTAGCTACGGTTTTGATAATTGGCTTGATGTTAGGCGGAACCTTTTCCGTAAATGCCCAATCTGGTGAAATGTCCTCGGAATATCCACAGCAGGATACTTTACAAACTATTAGTTTGGAGGATGCAAAAGAAATGGCAATCAAAAATTTTCCACAGCTCCAAGCTGCCCAGCTCGAAATTGAAAGTGAGGAAGTATTGCGCAAAACCGCCTTTGATTTTGGAAACACCCAAATCTTTACAGGAAAAGAAGAAGTAGGAAATGGCTCTGATGGGATCTATACCCAAATTGGCGTCCAACAACAAGGCATCGATATTTTCGGAATAGTGCCCCGGTTAAAACTACAGAAAGAAAGGGTGGCACTTGCTGAAAATGCCTTAGAGCTATCTACTATTGAAATTGAACGTGAAGTAAGCAGGGCCTGGACATCTGTTTATACAAGTAAAAAGAGGTATCAGGTATATAAGAAAATGGATTCTATTTTCGAAGATATTGAAAGGGCGGCTAGAATCAGGTATGAGACAGAAGCTACCTCTAAACTGGAATATCTTGCCACCTCAAATCAGGGGAATGAGGTGAAAATACAGTTAGAACAAGCTTATCGAGATTACCTGAAATCAATACAGCGCTTAAACCTATGGTTTGTTAGTGACACAATTTACGATGTACCAGATTTGCCTGCTGAAGCATTGGATGAACCTTTAAACTTTCTGGTAGAGTCTCTTGAAAATCATCCCTTACTACAGGTTTCAGAACAAAGAATTGACGTGGCAAAAGCGGTTACCAGAGAACGAAAATCTGAATTTTTGCCCAAATTTCAGGGTCAATACGGTAGGCAGGAAATAGCCGGGCAATCGGGTTTCTTTCAATATCAAATAGGAATTCAAATTCCACTGTTTTTTGGGCCGGAATTAGGCCGTACCCAGGAAGCACAAGTAAATAGACAGATTGCAGAGCAAAACTTTTACCAGGATAAACTCGAACTGGAAATCGCCTATAAAAATATGCGGGAAGACTACATCAAATGGAGAAACTCATGGAATTATTATAGGGATGAAGCGCTTCCTTTAGCACAGGAACAACAGGATGGGTCGGTATTAGCATTTAAGGAAGGTGCTATAGATTACGTAACCTTCCTTCAAAATATAAGAGATGCCATTAGAATCGAAGTAAATGCCTGGAGTGCTTTTAACGATTATCTCGACAGCCGTTACCAACTGGAATATTACCTTAAGAATTCAAATTAAAAATTAAAATAAGAAAATCGATATGAATACAAGATCAATAAATATTCTAATGCTTGCCTTAACGCTCAGCATATTCTTTGGATGTAAAGAAAATCCTGCGGCAGGGGAAGATGCTTCCAGTGAAACTGCAACTACTAATACCGAAGAAGGTGAAAATCACGGTGAGGAAGGAGATGAAGAACACGGTGAAGAAGAAGGTGGGATGCGTTCGGTACATCTTTCAGAAATGAAATTCAATAGTCTGGGGATTAAAGTAGATACCTTGCCTAAAAAAGCTTTGTCCGGTATTGTGGAAGCCAATGGCCAGTTAGAAGTGCCGCCACAATATGAAGCTACCGTTACGGCAATTTTAGGCGGTAATATAACTTCTATAAAGGTTATTGAGGGGGATAAGGTAAATAAAGGTCAGGTGTTGGCTTATCTTTCTCACCCAAATTTAACCAGAATGCAGTCTGATTATATTAATGCATATAGTAGGATGCAATTTTTGGAAAAGGAATTTGAAAGACAGAAACGTTTATATGAAGCAGAGGTAGGATCTGGAAAATCTTTTCAACAAACCCAATCAGATTACCAGTCTGTACAAGGTGAAGTGCGGGGGTACGAATCGCAATTGCGCCAGTTAAACCTAAATGCTTCCCAGGTTAGAGACGGTGAATTATATGAATATATTCCGGTAGTAAGCCCAATTGGAGGTTATATTGAAAAAGTACTGGTACAGGTAGGACAATATGTAGACCCTCAGACCAGTATGTTTATGGTAGTTGATAATGAACATGTTCATGCCGATCTAATGGTTTTTGAAAAAGATATTTATAAGGTGAAAGAAGGCCAAAAGATTGCGTTTACACTGGAATCGGTTCCAGGCAGTAATTTAACCGGGGAAATTTATTCAGTGGGGAAACAATTTGAACAAAACCCTAAAGCGGTACATGTGCATGCAGAAATCGATAATAAAGAAGATTTTCTAATTCCGGGGATGTATATAAACGGAAAAATCAGGACCGGTGAAGAAGCTGTTCCTGCCTTACCGGAAGAAGCAATAATTGAAGAAGAAGGAAATCCCTACATCTTTACGGCCCAAAAACACCAGGAAGATGGTGAAACCGAATGGGAATTGAAACCAGTGCAGGTTAGAACGGGAATAAATGAAGATGGTTGGGTTGAAATTAAACTGCTGGAGCCTCTGCCTGAAGGTACGTTGGTTGCCTATAATAATGCCTATTATCTGGTTTCTGAAATGCAGAAAAGCCAGACTTCCCATGGTCATTAAATTAAAAAAATTAGATGGATGGACTCTCTGTTAAATGTTTGTCTTAATTAAAATTCCAGAGGGTTCATCCTTAATACTAAAATTAATATTACAGCAATGAAAGAAATAAAAGCATTTATAAAACCGAAACGAGTTCAAAATGTAATTGAAGCTCTTAGTGAAAGCGGATTTAAAAGTATGACCCTTTCCCAGGGAGAAGGAACGGGGGCTTTTAAAGCAAAAGGCGCATCACCTTCTTTAGATTTCCGTGTAACAGACAGTCCGGTGGTAAAGTTAGAACTGGTATGTCAAAACGAAGAAGCACAATCAGCAATAGATATTATCCTTGAGAATGCAAAAACAACTGAACCCGGTGACGGAATAATTTATCTTTCCGATATTGAAGATGCCTTCCAGATAAAAACCGGGGAATCCATAAAGCGTTACGATCCCTAAATACTTTTATAGCAAATGGAAAAAATAGTAAAAAAGTTGGAAAGCAAAGGCATCCGCCCTACGGCAATGCGCCTGATGACCTATAGACGGCTGGCACAACTGAATGTGGCCGTTAGCTTAGGCGACCTTGGAAAGGATTTCGAAAGCTCGGAAAGGAGTACGCTTTTCCGTACTATGAAGACATTTGAAGAAAAAGGAATTGTGCATCAAATTGAGGATGGCACCGGCATCATTAAATATGCCCTGTGCGAAGACAATTGTGAATGCGAGGTGGGTAACGACCTTCACTTACATTTTCATTGCAATAGTTGCGGGGAAACCGTGTGCCTTACAGAACATAAAATCCCTCAGATAAACCTGCCCGAAGGTTACGTGGCAGAGGATATCAATCTGGTGGCTAAGGGAGTCTGTGAGAAATGTAGCAATGACTTGGATTAAGTTTTTTTAAAAAAAAATTGGAACAATGATGAAAATTTATAAAAAAGAAAGCAAGGTATATATGGTAGCTCAAAATAGATTGGATGCTACCGATTATGACAATTTGATATCTCAATTAAAAAACCATATACAGGCAAACCATAAAGTGTACTGGTATATTGAAATGGAAAATTTTGAAGGGTGGAGCGCAAGTGCGTATTGGAAGGGCATTGAACTGAAACTTCCGAATGAAGAACGCGTTAAAAAGGTTGCATTGGTGGGAAATACAAAATGGAAGGAACAGTTTACGGAAGTTTTGATTCCCTTTACAAGGGCACATATTAAATTCTTTAGCCCTGAAGAAAAAGATTTGGCCAAGGAATGGATGGAGAAAGAAAATCATTAAAAAAGTTAAATAAATTTAAACAGAAAGATTATGATGGACAACTGGAATTTTGGGGGAATGCACTGGATATGGTGGGGGCTTTGGATAATCCTCATCTTTTGGATATTCTTAATTCCTTATCCCACCCCGGGACAAAATAGACGGAAGGATAAGGCTATGGAAGCCCTGAGAGAACGATACGCCCGGGGCGAGATAAGCGATGAGGAATTTGAACAAAAGAAGAAAGTCCTTCAGGATAAGAAGAAGTAGTTATAAGGCACAGGCATCGAAAGCGATGGCACCTATGGCTTATAAAAGAAGGTAAAAATGAAAAAACGCAAAGTATTTGTTTTTATATTCATTGGATTAGCCCTTGGCTTATTTATAATACAGCCCCTGGTTATTTCACTCCACATGTATGACATGCAGGGAGGTAATGGCGAATGGTGGAAATCTCTGCTTGCTTCATATCAGCAGGAAGTTAGTTCATGGGATTTGGATCAAGCCATCATCAAATTGCTATTTGGACTGCTGGGCATTGCCTTGTCGCTTATGTTTATGGTCAGGCAAAGAATATTTCAATTGACCGGAAGAAGAGATAAGCTGGAGGAGATCAGGGAGCTGATTGCGGCAGGAGAAAACCAGCAAGTAGAATTTAAATCTACCTTGAGATGGGATTTGAGGCAGTTTAAACCGAATAAGGCTTTGGAGGACGTAATAGCAAAAACAATTGCCGGGTTTATGAACACCCAAGAAGGGCATTTAATTATCGGAATTGATGATGAAGGTAGTATTCTGGGGCTGGAACAGGATTGCGGTACTTTAAAAAAACCTGGCAAGGACGGGTTTGAGCAATATATAATGCAATTGGTGTCCCTCAAGTTCGGCACTCATTTTTGCCCTTTGGTTAAAGTGGCCTTTTACCAATTCGAAGAAAAGGATATCTGTTATGTAAGGGTTCACAAAGCACAAAAACCTGTGTATTTGAATTTGATTGACCGTTCGCATTTCTTTATCAGAACCGGGAATGGTACCCGTGAGTTGGATATGCCTGAGGCTCTGGAGTATTTGGAGATACACTTAAATTAATATAAACCCTATAAAATTGAAAAAATGATATAGGTATTGGACATAGAAAAAGAAAACTTGATTGCTGCTAAAATCAATGGTAGAATCACGAAGAAGGATATAAAAAATCCATCCGCTAATCCACAATATCATCGAAAAAAGTCATAAAATTTGTAGGCGAAAAAAATAGCAGGAATGGGTCGTTAAAGCTACTCATTTCTTTACCGGTTCAGAAGTCAAATATTTTGACCTTCAGGATAAGGAACAAGCAAAAAACTGGATACAAATAACTAAGGATATGAAAAAACTAAAAATCAAAATTCCCGTAATCCTTCCACAGGTACCTAATGAAAAAGACGCTTGTGTGGAAAGGCTAATTAAGGAACTGGAAGCCGAAAATGGCCTTGAAAAAGTCCACATAGCGGATGATCAGGAAGATACGGTGCCACAATTGTGCTTTCATTACGATCCGGATATAATTTCTATTGACCGCATTCAATCATTGGCAGAAAGAACCGGGGCTGAAATTACCGAGAAATATGGACATCTTCTTATAGAGGTTGAGGGGATTAGGCATACCCGGCATGCAAGAACTATAGAAAAGAGTCTGCTAAATACCAATGGTGTTTTGGAAGCTTCCGCCAATGCGGGAGGAATGATCCGTTTAGAATATGATAAGCGTGAGACCAGTTTTGATGAAATAAGTGCAAAGTTAGAAAAAGAAAACATAAAAGTTAATAAAAGCTCCTCTGCTGAAAATAAAGGCTTTAAATCTGCCGAAAAGAATCCTCAAAATTTAAATAAAGAAAAGGTAAAGGATAAAGAAGAACAAAAGCATAAAGATACCGATGTCCAGAATCATAAAGAAGCGGATAGCCACGGGGCCGGGGAAGAAAATTCCCACGCCCACGGAGGTATTTTTGGGAAAAACACCGAACTTATTTTTGCTATTATTTGCGGTGTTCTTTTGGGTATTGGTTTTGGTTTGTCCTACGTAACATCAATACCGGAATGGGTCAGCTTATCCCTATACATAGGTGCCTACTTTTTTGGAGGTTACTTTACAGCGAAAGAAGCCATACAGGCCGTTGCCAAGGGTGGTTTTGAAATTGACTTTCTAATGTTGGTAGCCGCTATCGGCGCTGCTATTTTAGGAGAATGGGCCGAGGGTGCCTTATTGTTATTTCTCTTCAGCCTGGGGCATGCCCTGGAGCATTATGCAATGAACAAAGCACGAAAATCTATCGCCGCATTGGCTGAACTGGCGCCAAAAACAGCTTTGGTTAAGAAAAATGGTAAAACGGAAGAAGTTGGTATCGAAAAACTCAATATTGGGGATATCATTGTGGTGAAACCAAATAGTAAAATATCAGCTGATGGAGTAGTGGTAGATGGGCAGAGTAGTGTTAACCAGGCTCCAATAACTGGGGAGAGTGTACCGGTAGATAAAGTTCCCGTAGAAGATGTTGAGAAGGATTACTCAGAGGTAGATGATATTAAAGATGAAAACCGCGTTTTTGCAGGAACGATCAATGGGAACAATACTTTGGAAATTAAAGTGATCAAAGCAGCCAAAGATTCAACGCTTTCCCGATTGGTGAAACTGGTTAACGAAGCCCAGACCCAAAAATCACCTACCCAGTTGCTCACCGATAAATTCGAAAAATATTTTGTACCATCCGTCCTTATTTTGGTCGGGATTCTTTTGTTCGCTTTTTTAGTTATTGACGAACCCTTTAGCGCGAGCTTTTACCGGGCAATGGCGGTACTGGTAGCTGCAAGTCCCTGTGCGTTGGCAATCTCGACCCCAAGTGCTGTATTAAGTGGAGTGGCCAGAGCTGCCCGTGGCGGGGTATTAATTAAAGGAGGGCGCCCTCTGGAGGACCTGGGGGTTATTACCGCCCTAGCCTTTGATAAAACCGGAACTCTAACGGAAGGAAAGCCAAAACTTACCCAAGTGGTGCCACTTGGAAAAATTTCTGAAAACGAACTTCTCAAAATAGCAGTAGCCGTGGAAGGTCTTAGTGATCACCCCCTGGCCAAAGCTGTAGTTCGTGATGGAAAAGAGCGTCTGGAAGGCGAGGAAATCCCAAATGCCTCTAATTTGGAGGCAGTTCTGGGTAAAGGGATTAAAGCATCATTTGGCAATGATAAAATCTATATAGGTAACCTCGACCTGTACGAAGGGCTTGATGAGAGTACACCTTCCGAAAAAATAGCTACGAAAGTGCGTGGTCTTGAAGGTGGTGGAAATACAACAATGCTTATACGAAAAAATGAAGAATATATAGGCATCATTGCATTAATGGATACCCCTCGTGAAGCCGCCAAGGGAACCCTTAAAAAATTAAAAGAAATCGGCATTAAACGAATGATCATGCTTACCGGTGATAACCAGAAGGTAGCAGACGCTGTAGCAGAAGAAATAGGATTGACCGATGCCTGGGGGAGCCTATTGCCGGAAGAAAAAGTGGATGCTATAAAAGAATTAAAAGAAAAGGAATCCAAGGTGGCAATGGTGGGCGATGGCGTTAATGATGCCCCTGCCATGGCAAACAGCACTGTAGGAATAGCTATGGGTGCTGCTGGAAGTGATGTGGCCCTGGAAACGGCGGATATTGCGCTAATGGCCGACAAGTTGGAAACCCTGCCCTTTGCCATAGGCTTAAGCAGGAAGGCAAAGGCGATTATCAGACAGAACCTTTGGGTAAGCCTTGGTATTGTTGCCCTACTTATACCTTCAACCATATTCGGCTTGGCAAATATTGGAATGGCGGTTGTAATCCATGAAGGTTCCACACTACTGGTGGTTTTTAATGCGTTAAGGCTTTTGGCTTATAAAAAAGAATAGAAAATCCGGACTTAGACTGTTTTTCGAAAGAATATAAAATGACAAAAACGGAAAAAAAATTATCGTCCAAAGGGATACGTTCCACTGAAATGAGGTTGAAAATTTACAAATACCTCAAAAGGAAAACTTATGCGGTAAGTTTAAATGAAATGCAAAAAGTCTTTATCCATAAAAATATCAAAACAGCCAATAAGACCACTTTCTATAGGACGATAAAGCTCTTTGAGAAAAAAAGCATGGTGCACCAAATTGACGATGGAACTGCTTTTGCAAAATATGCGCTTTCTGATGAAAACACCAATGTTAAACACAGTACAGATTTACATATGCACTTTCATTGTATCGATTGTAAGAAAACAATCTGTCTGCCAAATAAAATATCGGAAGAGAGCTTGCCGGACGATTATGAAGTGAACGATGTGAACCTGGTATTAAAAGGGATATGTAAAAATTGTAGCAAAAAATAATAGGTGGGAGTACCTTAAGCCTGAATCCCAGCCCCCAATGGTCAAGCTTAAGGTTTTTTCCACCGTAACTACCTTAAAAAAAATATGAATATGGAAAAATTTGATGTAACTATTATAGGGTCTGGCCCGGGCGGGTATGTAAGTGCCATCCGTTGCGCCCAATTGGGATTAAAAGTAGCCATTATTGAAAGGTACAGCACGCTTGGCGGCACCTGCCTTAACGTGGGCTGTATCCCGTCAAAAGCCTGGCTTGAAGCCTCTGAGCATTATTACAAACTCAAACATCAATTCGAAAATTTTGGGATTGATGTAAAAGAAGCCAATGTCGATATCAAAAAAATGAACCAAAGGGTTCAGGATGTGGTACAGGAAATCATCAATGGCGTTGGGTATCTGATGAAAAAGAACAAAGTTACCGTCTATGAAGGCCACGGCACCATCAAGGACAAAAACACGATTGAGATTAAGGCCGAAGCTAAAACGGAAACTATAGAAACCGATAAAATTATCATTGCCACAGGGTCCAAACCCGCTTCCTTGCCCAATATTAAAATCGATAAAAAAAGGATAATCTCTTCCACCCAAGCCCTTGCCCTACAGGAAATTCCCGACCATTTATTGGTCGTTGGTGGAGGCGTTATCGGGGTTGAGATAGGTTCTGTTTTCGCCCGCCTGGGCTCTAAGGTGTCTATTGTGGAATATTTTGATAGCCTCATCGCCACTATGGATGGCGCACTGGGACATCAATTGCATCGTTCCCTAAGAAAACAGGGAATTGAGTTTTATTTGGAACATAAAGTGACCAATGCAACAGCAACGGACAACAAAGTTGAATTGAAAGCGGAAAACCTGTCCGATAAAAAAGAAATGAATTTAGAAGGCGACTATTGCCTTATGGCCATTGGCCGGAAACCGTACACCGCCAATTTAGGCCTTGAAAACATTGGCGTGGAAACCAATGAGAAAGGACAGGTAACGGTAAATGAGAACCTTGAAACCAATGTCAAGGGTGTATATGCCATTGGGGATGTAATCCGAGGGGCAATGCTTGCCCATAAAGCCAGTGAAGAGGGCGTTTTTGTAGCCGAAAGGATAGCAGATCAAAAGCCACATATCAATTATTCGCTTATTCCTAATATTGTTTATACCCAGCCCGAAGTGGCCGGGGTAGGCTTAACCGAAGAAGAATTGAAAGAAGCAGGAAGAAGTATTAAAACAGGCTCTTTTCCTTTTAAGGCCAACGCAAGGGCGAAAATAAGTATGGACACCGACGGCTTCATAAAAGTAATCGCAGATAAAGAAACTGATGAGATATTGGGAGTGCATATGATAGGGCCACGCATTGCAGACAGCTATACCGAAGCGGTGGTAGCGATGGAATTTCGGGCAGCTGCCGAAGACATTGCAAGAATGTCACACGGGCACCCCACATTTTCCGAGACCTTTAAGGAAGCTTGTCTGGCCGCTACAGAAGACAGGGCATTGCATATTTAATATTTACAATAACCGGCACAATAAAGAATAAAAGAGATGAAGAAGCTTCAGCGATTGACCAAGGAAATTAACGAATTGACATTGAGAATTGAGCAGGAATACCCCGAACTATACCAATATCTTGATGAAAACCCTATTACAATCCCTGATTGCGAAACACCCGAGATTTCCGTTAACTCGTTCGTGGACTATTTAGATAGCCTGAAGTCACTCTTGGAAAGATATATAGAATCGCATAAATAAATGAAGTACAGATGGACGAATTTAAAATAAGATTCAACAAGCTCTTGGTCAATAAATTTGGAATACATCCGAATCAAATAAGACCGGAAGCGAATTTTACGAAAGACCTTGGTGCGGATATGTTGGATATGGTCGAATTGATGCTAGAGTTTGAAAACGAGTTCAATATAGCCATTCCAGATAATGAGGCAGAAAAATTAAACACCATTGGCCAAGCCGAGACATACATTAGGGATATGATTAAAAATACGGATTCGTAACAAAAAATTAAAAAATTAGCGCTTCCAATAAAGCAAAAAGAATCATTAAATAAAATTATCTAGTAACAAATAATAATGAAAAAAAGCACTTTTATAATAACTAAAATGGACTGCCCTTCAGAAGAGCAGATGATTCGAATGAAGTTGGAGTCTTATGCTCAAGTAAAACACTTGGATTTTGATATTCCCAATAGAAAATTAGAAATATATCACGTGGACGGTGTTAAAGCAATACAAACGTCTATAGCCAGCTTAAAACTTGGGGATTCCTTTGAGGGAACCACAGAAGCCGAAACACCCGTAATGGAAGACCAATCCAAACAAAAAAGAATCCTTTGGTGGGTCTTGGGCATCAACTTTGGATTTTTCGTTATCGAAATGACCACAGGTTGGATTTCCTCTTCTATGGGACTTGTGGCGGATTCCTTGGATATGCTGGCAGATTCCATCGTATATGCGTTGAGCCTATTCGCAGTAGGTGGTGCCATTTCAA
The DNA here is from genome assembly GCF_056857735.1 of Flagellimonas sp. L-11. NCBI lineage: Bacteria > Pseudomonadati > Bacteroidota > Flavobacteriia > Flavobacteriales > Flavobacteriaceae > Flagellimonas > Flagellimonas sp. L-11. The sequence continues at coordinate 11,295 of NZ_JBSXNR010000019.1, read as the reverse complement.
GAAAAAAGAAGGTGGCAAAATTCAGCGGATACTTTCAGATGGCATTGGCAACACTTGGGTTTGCAGAGGTCTTGCGAAGGTTTTTCAGCGATACAGAAACACCTTTGTTCCAATGGATGATCATTGTTTCAATTTTTGCCCTACTGGGGAATCTTATTTCGCTTTGGTTGATAAACAAGGCTAAAAGTAAGGAGGCGCATATGCAGGCCAGTGCCATTTTTACGTCCAATGATATTATTGTAAACGGTGGGGTTATAGTGGCAGGGGTACTGGTCTATTTTCTGAATAGCAAATGGCCCGATTTGGTGATTGGCGGCATCGTCTTCACGTTTGTAATGCGGGGCGCCATAAGAATTTTAAAATTATCTAAATAATGCAAATATATGTTGCACAAGACGTTGGGAAACAATAGGAAATTATGAATAAAAGTAGTGTAGCATTATTGATTTTACTGTTGTTGGCAATAGACCAGACCATAAAGATTTATGTGAAGACCCATTTTTATTATGGCGAGGAGTACTACGTATTTGGCCTGGATTGGTTTCGCTTGCATTTTTTGGAAAATCCCGGAATGGCCTGGGGCTTTAAGTTTGGGGAGGGATATCTGGCCAAGCTTGTTTTGATCCTATTTCGGCTGGCCGCCATTGTTTGGGGGACTTTTTATATCAAAAAGATGATACGTGAAGGATATGCAAAGGTTTTTGTAATCTGTGCAGCATTTATATACGCAGGTGCATTGGGTAATTTGATTGACGGTGCATTTTACGGACTGATCTTTGAAAAAAGTGATCCCGCACTTCGCAACATTGCAGAAATATTCCCCTCGGGCGGTGGTTATGCCGGATTCTTAAATGGTAATGTAGTCGATATGTGGTTCTTTCCAATTATAGATACAAGGCTTCCGGAATGGCTGCCATTATGGGGAGGCAATGAATTTACTTTTTTCGACCCTGTATTTAATACCGCAGATGTTTGGATTAGCACGGGAGTGATTTTGCTCCTGATCTTTCAAAACAAACAACGAAAGGTCCAGAAAAGATCGAATATGAAAAAGTTGAAATATACCGATGGTAACAGAACAATAATAAACAACAATTATTAATGGACGTCTGGTTATGGATATTAGTATTGGGGGTAGCAGCTTGGGCGGCACACTGGGGTGCGGACCAACTCTTGACGCCAATGGGGCCTGACCGCTTCAGCAGGTGCAGCATTCCTTGCCATTGTAACCGCTAGCCCCGAGGTAGCTGTAAACGTTACCAGTGCAGCCCGGGGCGTATCCGATATTGGTCTAGGTAATCTATTGGGCTCAAATATCATTTCCATTCCGTTAATGGTTACCATAGCGTATTTCGCTTCACGGAAACGATTCAAGAACAATGAGAAACATCAAAAACACCTCGATAAAAATATTCTTGTGCTGAATAAACGATCTATTTCTGTCCTTTCCCTGCCTTATCTGGGGATTATCGCCCTTGTCGCCCTTTTGACTTTGCCCAAAGCCTGGCGAGGACTTCAGCCTGTGGATGGGTGGATTATGCTCGCTGCCTACGCAGTTTTCTTGGCCCACGCCATCATAAAAGGCCGGAAAAAGGGCAAAAATGTAGAATGGGACAAAAAACAGATTTGGTTATCTGTTGCAGGAGCCTTGGCGATAGCGGTAGGAGCTTTTTTTATTGTAAAGGCCACTGAAAATATTGTTTCGACCCTGAATATTTCTGAAATCGTTGGCGGATTGTTCATCACGGGTATAATGACCACCGCGCCTGAAATATTCAAGACCTGGAGCGTGGTGAAAGGAGGCGAAGTAACGGCAGGCACCACCAGTGTTATCGCAGATAATGCGGTTACGATGACGGTAGCCTTTTTCCCATTGGCACTGGTAACCACCCCTATCGAAGATTTTCAGTTGTTCTGGGTGAACCTTGCCTTCGTTGGGCTGATGCCGCTTTTGTATTCCCTTTTTGTCCATCAAAGCAAGGAACTTCACGGTTTTAGCAGATGGCAGATATTCGTTTTCGATGCAGCCTATATCGTCTATCTATTAATAATGGTATTTTTTGTTCTAAAACTATTTTAAAATAAAACATATATGAAAAAGAAAAAACTAAATTTAAGAGACCTCAACGATACATCAATTGAAAATAAGGTTTCAGCACAACTGAGTATTAAGGAATATATCCCTTCCATCTTCAGTTTTGTATTGCTTATAGTAGGTATTGCGGTTGATTATTTTGACGCCTTCCCATTTTTTAAAAGTTGGGTGCGAATCGTTTGGTATGCGGTAGCCTACATCCCCGTTGGTTTTCCTGTTATAAAAGAGGGATGGGAAAGTATCAAGGACGGTGATTTCTTTACCGAATTTTTCCTAATGTCCATCGCAACCCTGGGGGCGTTCGCCATTGGGGAATACCCTGAAGGCGTTGCGGTAATGCTTTTCTATGCCGTAGGTGAGCTCTTCCAAAACGCAGCTGTAAAACGAGCAAAGGGTAATATAAAGGCGCTGCTTGATGTACGCCCTAATGAGGCCGTGGTGTATCGAAACGGCGATTATGTTTCCGTCAATCCCGAGACCGTGGAAATTGGAGAAAAAATACAAGTGCGCGTAGGCGAAAAGATTCCTTTAGATGGCAAATTACTATCCGAAAAAGCATCGGTCAATACCGCAGCGATTACGGGGGAAAGCAAACCCGACACCATTGCCAAAGGAGACAAGGTTTTTGCCGGGAGCATCAATCTAGAAGGTGTTATAGAAGTGGAAACCACCAAAGAATTCAAGGACAGTTCCATTGCCCGTATTCTCGATATGGTACAAAATGCTACCGCAAGAAAATCAAAGACGGAACTGTTTATAAGGAAATTTGCACGCATCTATACTCCTATCGTAGTTTTTTTAGCGGTATGCTTAACGTTTTTACCTTATTTTTTTGTGGACGATTACGTGTTTCAGGATTGGTTATACCGAGCCTTGATTTTTCTGGTAATTTCTTGTCCCTGTGCATTGGTCATTTCCATTCCCCTAGGTTATTTCGGTGGATTGGGTGCCGCATCCCGTAACGGTATACTTTTCAAGGGCGCATCTTTTTTGGATGCAATGACCCAAGTGAATACGATAGTAATGGACAAAACCGGAACCGTTACCCACGGGGTCTTTAAAATAAAGGAAATTAAACCCATAACATTAGAAAAGGCAACGTTTATGAAGTACCTGATGGCGATGGAAGAACAATCCACACATCCCATTGCGAAGGCGATATTGGAATATAAAGCGGACGGTTCGGATTATGAGGCGACCGATGTTTCGGAAGTAGCCGGAAAGGGCTTGAAAGGGATGGTCAACGGAAAAACAGTACTTGTAGGTAACAAAGCTTTGATGACCTCAAACGGTATTGAAGTTCCATCAGAAACGGACGCTATTGTTGAATCCATTGTAATGGTAGCCATTGATGGAAAATTTGCAGGTTATGTAACCATAGCCGATGAACTGAAGGAAGATGCGCACGAAGCCATTGAACAAATACGTCAAGCAGGAATTCGACAACTTATAATGCTTTCGGGCGACAAGGATTCAATTACACAGCAAGTGGCAAACGAAATGGGAATCGATTGGGCAAAAGGAGGGCTTTTACCGGAAGATAAATTGAATGAAGTGGAAACTTTAAAAAAACGCCCGGACAGCAAGATTGCCTTTATTGGCGATGGCATTAACGATGCCCCGGTTTTGGCAATAAGTGATGTAGGCATTGCAATGGGTGGTTTGGGCAGCGATGTGGCCATTGAAACGGCGGATGTCATTATCCAGACCGACCAACCCTCTAAAATAGCAAGGGCAATAAAAATAGGCCGGTCTACAAGACGCATTGTCTGGCAGAATATTGGTTTGGCTTTCGGTGTAAAAATCATTGTTATGATTTTGGGCGCAATGGGGATGGCTACAATGTGGGAAGCAGTTTTTGCAGATGTTGGAGTAGCCTTCCTTGCCATACTCAATGCCATTCGACTACAGAAAATGAAATGGGACTAATTTAAAATTGGAAGAAGCATATAAAGAATAAAATGTCTCAAAATCGTAGAAATAGAAGGCAAAGAAAAAGGAATGAAAAATCCCTAAAAAGTACTATGACAACAAAAGACAGATTGTACGGCATCCTAGCACTTGTCGGAATCTTTTCTATAGTACTTATAATTTATTTTTTCGATGCCATTTTCTACTTTTTTTACCTGCTTTTTTCGGATTGATACTATTCAAAGGATTTTTAATTTATCTAATACTGTGGGGAGTTGAAAATATAGTGTTTAACTAGTTCATTTATATAGATGACATCGCCTTCCTCTTAATAATTGAAATTTTTTAAGGTTCAGGGATTGTCCCTATTGCCAGTTGAAAAGTGTCTTGATTACTCGAAATCAAATTATGTCATTAAACAGAAGAATAAGAAGAAGGGAGAAAAGGTCTAAGAGTAAAATAACCAAAAGAGACAAGTTATGGGCAATTATGGCCCTAATTGGAATTTTTATCGCAGCCCTTCTCTTGTTTCATTTCTTTATAAAAGATTTGGTATATGGATAAAATCTGAAAATTGGTGCCTTGGTCAGATAGTAATGAATTAATCGGCGAATAAGTTTTAATGATACGGTTTTTGGAATATTATAGATGATTCATTCCATCCTTTTTCTCAATATAGATGCAGAAAAGCTCAATGATATTTAGGTTAACGAAGAAAGTGAGGTCTTTTTTCCTTACTATTCAAATATAGACCTCGCTTCCTCAAAAATCCTCTCAAAATTAGCCTCCAAATCAGCGTTAGAAAATTCTTTGGTATTCTCCGGAAGCTCCCTTTTGATTTTTTCCAATTTAAATTGCACCTTCTTATCCTTCCCATCTGCATAAGTGATAAATTCGCCCTGCTTCAACCGAAAAAACACGTCAGCCCTTATCTTTGGAATCTCTTTTTCTCCAGTAGTTACCCTAGTGTCAAAATCCAAATTATGCCCACGACTTATACTTTTGGTAGGATCCTTAATAATTTCAAAAAACCGTTCGTAATATTTTGCGGTGTCTGGGTCATTGACTTTACCGAAAAATTGGTAGGATAGATTGCTTAAAATCGCTTTGCTTGCCTTGTCCCCATACATCATATCATTTTGTATTTTGTCCTGCATCACATAAATCGTAGAAATATTATAGCTTCGAAGTGTCGCAGGAATACGATGCATATTCAATAAACGAATGGTTGGTGCTTCTTCCATCATCAAAAAAGAAGGCTTTGCATTGCGTACACTCATTTGTTTTGTAATGGTATGGATGATGGTGGCAATCACAGGAGAATACGAAGTTTCAAATTTGGGATTGTTCACGACCGAAATTACAGTTGGATTTTCAGGACTATTTATATTGAGTGGCACTTCGTCCGCAGACAACGCCATAAAAATGCGGTGTGTACTAATTCGTTTAAAAGCATTGGCCAAGGTGCTTTTTACTCCTGCGGTCTGTCTTTCAGAATCTTTTCCACTTATATAAGCATCTGCCATTGCCCTCGATGTCGTATTGGTTTCCAAAAACTGGATAAGGCTGTTTGTGTCCAGATATTGATAAATGGCGATTAAATGTGGAAGGGTACAGAATTGTGGATAGGTAGTTTTTAATTTCCAAATCAATCCACCAATCAAGCCTTCCGCAGCATCATTGAAAAATTTGGTCGTTCCAGTTGTTCCAGATTCCCGTTGTTCCAAAAGGTTTTCAATCAATACCCTTGAAACTTCGTTTACGCTTTCCTCGTTCTCTAAATAGCGTGGTGCAATAGGATTTACCCTATGTATGATTTTATCAAAGGAAATGACCTTAAACGGGATATTACCATCTTTAAAAAGGGGATAAGCCATTTCAGTAAGCTCAAAATCCTTGTAGTCGTGGATAATTCCGCAAAACCCTTCTTTTTCGAAGTGTTTCAAAAAACCATAGACTACACTTTCGGTCTTTCCACTTCCCGCAGAACCGATTATAGATGCACCACGTTTGATGTTATCCAGTTTGAAGTTTCCTTTTGTAGTGGCAAAGTTGACCTGATATTTGGCATTTCCACTTTTAGGCTCGTCCGTTTTATGCAAGAATACATACATTCCTATATTAATTAATTGAGTTATACATATAAGAGCCGTATATTAGCCCTTGTAAACATTGATTATGGATAAATTTAAAGGTAAAAATATCCTAGACTTTATGAAAGTCTTTCCGGATGATGGGTCATGTAGGGAATATTTGGCTAACTTGAAATGGCACGATGGATTTACTTGTCCAAAATGCGGTCATACTAAAGGATGCTTAAAAAAAGACCATAAGTATCATTGCTATGGTTGTGGAAAGGTAGAATCTTCAACGGCCGGAACACTTTTTCATAAGGTCAAGTTCGGGTTACGAAAAGCCTTTTGTATCGTTTTTGAGATGAGTACAACTAGCAAAAGCCTCTCCAGTATCCAAATGGGCGAACGTTATGGTATCCGCCAGGGCACAGCCTGGTATTTTATGCACAAAGTACGCTCGGCAATGGAAAGCAGCAAAAAACATCCTTTGAAAGGTTTGGTTCATGTCGATGAATTTATCATTGGCGGACAAGAAGAAAATGCTCCTGGCAGAAGCTACAACACCCGTAAAACCAAGGTTATAATAGCGGTGGAGCTTAATGAAGAACGCAAAGTTAAACGTGCCTACGCCAAGGTAATTGACGATTATTCCGCCAAGTCATTTACCCCATTGTTCGAACAGCATATATCTGAAGAAGCAAAGGTGGTTACCGACAAATGGCGAGGTTACAGCCCATTAAAGAAAAAGTATAATATCGAGCAGGTACCTAGTAATAAAGGAAAAAATTTCAAGGAACTTCATATTATAATCCACAAGATAAAGTCTTGGTTGAGGACAGTTCATGCGCCTATTTCAAAACAACATGTCAGAAGGTACCTGGATGAATATTCATACAGGTTGAATCGATCACAGTCAAAACAAACCATTTTTCACAATAATATAAAGAGAATGATACAAGGAAAACCACGGCTACATTCCCAAATTATTAATGGTAGCTAAATGTATAGCTCAATTAATTAATATCAGAGGACAAACAAAATAAAGTGCTATTTGCACCAATGGTAATTGTTCATTTAAATAATACACAAAAGCGCCAATCAATAGAAAATTGACGACAAATGCATATCTGCTAACCCGAAATATTCCATAGAAAAGAACACTGGCTACACCAATAATAAAAAGTACTGTTACGAGATTGTCCATTTGTATAATTTTAAGTTAGATTCCGATGGAACTTGATTTGATGGCCACTTCCGCACCACGTCGTAGCTTGTTAAATATTTTCATTACCAATTGTGCCTGCGTGACCGGAATACTCGGCATTATTGGAATATTACTTTCACGCATTAATTTGAACGCAATCGCTTTTTCGTTGGTTGGTAGTTTCATCAACGATGCAAAATAGATTTTCGGATTCTTGATGAAATCCTTTCTTGCCTTATAGGTTTCAGCGAAGTTCCTTTGATAGCCAAAAGTCTTATCAAAAGTCTTTTCTGCTTTCTCAAAAAACCCATCTCTATCAAATCCCCGTTTTACCGTTTTACCATTTAATTCAACGTCGGAAGCTTTATATTTACTTCCAGGTGACAAACTGAATCGGTTTGATGCATCCTTGCGGCTAACGATAATATGTAAATGGCTTTGGTCTCCTGCTTTTGGCATTCCTTGTACTATTCGTTTTCCGTTCTGTTGGTGCGGTGCTTCTCTTTCTAGTTTCCCGATTTCTTTTTCCAATTTTTTCACATTTCCTTCTGCTCGTCCATCTAGCACATTTCGGACTTCAGTTTTTAATTGAAGTATTTTTGTGGCAAAAGGCTGGTTTTCCTGCACCTGTTTATCTGTTCCTTTAAAGGTTCTTTGGTGTTCAATTTTTGCATAGTATTTTATATCATCGATATTGACGGGTCGCCCATTTATTTCACGGTTGAATGAAGCCACATAATCCTTCATAATCTCCCGGGTATATTTTTGCAAATCTTTATTATGGTTTTGCAACCGTTTCAGTTCGTATTGTGAAGGGCTTACGATAATAGAATAAAACCGTGGCTCGTGCTTTTCAAGTTTTGCGGTATTGCTATCAATTTCCCTGACCACTTCCTCTGCTGAAATCTCGTCGCCATATTGGTTAAAAAAATGCTCCATATCCTGTTGTTCCAATCCTTGGTTTTCCTTCTCCAGATAGCCAACAAAATCAGCCGAACTTTTAGAATAATTACCTCCTATTTTTTGAGGTGAGATTGTAATATACATAGCTCAAAAATTTACAGTTGGTTACTTGGATTTTGTTTTTCACGGAAGCGTACTTCCTTTTTTTCTTCGGCATATTTCTTTTCTAAAATCAGCGGTTTTTTGTTTGGCTGTTCTGTCTCAAAAAGGGATTGAATCATTGCGACCGTGGGTTTGGTTTGTGTCTTTTCAACATCACGCATTATAGCGATGACTGCATTGATTCTTTTTAATAGTTTGGCTTCGATGGTTCGCCCTGTCGGACCCAATTTTTCCTTTGGCGATATCTCGTTATAGAAGAAAAAATCAAGGATATTTTCCATTGCTTCGGTATGGGTCTTGAAGTGTGTCTTTGAAAATTCCTGAAAACGTTTGGCAGTTTTCCTTTTGAACCTGATGGTGATGAATGAATCCATTTTCTTTCGCTTTTTTTGTGTATTTGACGTAAATCCATCCCTGTTTACAGGTTGTTCAAGGGCATTTGACGCAAATCGAAGAAATATATATAATCCATTAATTTTCAAGTTGTTGAAAATCAATTGGTTATAAGCTAAAAGGGATATGTAACGCGGCTCTGCCCGTTACCCTCTTGCTATTCCTTTTCGTCACGCCAAAGCGTGACAAAAATTTCATACAATCTGGCTAAAAAGCCAATTGCCCTTTTAGGAATTCGGAAATTCCAATATGTAAAATATAGATGGATACAGCTACCAGCGAAAGTTAAGAATAGGGTAGCTATATAAATTATGTGTGCTGAATTTCAGCGAAATAAAGATACGGTTTTTTTATTGAACTGGAATTACTTGAAAAGAAAAAACACCTCCAAAATTTAGAGGTGCTTGATTATTAAGTTTAGAAAATTAGATGTTGAATATGAACTTATAGGAATATAAATTTCGTAATGCTTCTTCCTCTATCATCGTTTCAAAACAGGTGTAATTTTCCCTTACGTATTTGCGAATATCATCGCCAAATTTTCGTTCCACGTCTTTTTTAGAATCCTCTAAAAGTCGGTTTTGAGCCTCCTCGCTCAAGTCTGTAAAATTGAGATAAACCATAGCCTGAATTTTTAATATTCGCTTGGTAACATCAGCGTATCATTTACAAAAAATAACCGCAATTCATCGAGCGGAAAATCGGTTGCCCGATAGCCGTGTTTTTCCAAAATATTGTCGTTGCCATCTGTATAAATAATTTCAGCTTCATATCCTGTAAAATTTTGTTTTTCCTCGGGCAATCTTTTAAAGTCTATGGTTATAAATTCGCTTCGGTTCATCAGACTTTTTGCAATTACGGAAGTGTCCGTAATGAGCCAAAAACATTCTGCTACTTCTGACAAATATTTCAATCCGTCCGTAAAACGTGTTCTTAGTAAGGGGATTTGATAGAACATTTCTGTTCCCGTAAAATATTGCAATCGCTCTTTTATTTCGTTAACTTGTGCTTTCATTGTGCATATATTTAATGTGTGAATAATGAAAAAGAGGGCGCAACTTTCGAGAGGAACGCCCTCTTTATTTTGAAGATTACTTATCGCTTTTACTTCCAAGTAGAAGGATTTCATCGGCTACGACTTCCGTTACATAGCGTTGGTTGCCATCATCGGTCGTGTAGGTTCGGGTCTTTAGTTTCCCTGTGATTCCTACTTCTTTGCCCTTTTCGACATATTTCTCAACAATTTCAGCGGTCTTTCCCCAGGCCACTACGGTATGCCAATTGGTGTCCGTTTGCTTTTCGCCTTTGCTGTCCTTGTAATACTCGTTAGTAGCGAGTGAAAAGCGGGCTACTTTCTTACCGCTTTCAAGGTTCGTAATGGTTGGCTCTTGACCAACGTTTCCAATTAACTGTACGTGATTTCTAATAGTACTCATAACTAAATATTTAAGTGATTTATATTTCCCCTATTGATTTAAAACAGATTAAATTTTAAGGGGTGTTTGTTCTTTTCTTCTGTGCACAGCACAATGGATAGAGTGGGTTTTGTCAAGACTTTTAGGGAACAAATCAGGTGTGTTTGCGACGTAGCAAACCTGCCTTTTTCGGCGGGTTTCAAGGAAGTAGAAGCCTTATTTTTCATTAAAACTTGTACAGTCTTGACAAGTTCCATAAGGGCATTAGCAATTCTTTTAAACGCAGTTGCGTTTGAGCGTACCGGTACTTAAGCGAGATAAGTAGCTGTGGTTAAATTAGAATTGGTTATGTCGTGCCTGTTTTTCGACGCCCCGAAAAACAACAAAGGCTTTATCCATTATAAACCCCTTAAAATGTGTAAGGCAGCGGTTCGGTTTTTAAGAATTTTCGAGTGAAGGCTCAAGAAGACTTCGCCGCAAATTCTGTTAAGAAAACTGAGGCGATGACTTTCCGCTCAAGAAGGCGGACTTAATTCACGATTTTGGCTCGGGAATGAAGTGTTCCTTCCCAGCATCGCGGGAAGGGTTAACGAAATGGAAAGCTGAAATTGTGGATGATGTCCAAGACCTTTTTAGAGAAGCTCTTTTCCCGTAATGTAGCTTTTCGCGGAATGTAGGGGAATGTGCTGAACGGATTATGAAAACGAATTATCCTATTTAGTAGAGTTTAAAGCGGTCTTAATTTCAAAGATGTAGATTGACGTTTTCCGCTTTTGGGGGATTTAGCGTTATGGAAATCGGAAACTTTGAAATTGTGTCCAAGACCTTGTGTAATGAAGCGCTTTTTCCGGAATGTAGCTTTTCGCGAAGTGTAGGGGAATGGGCTTAATAATTTAAAAAAATAAATTATTCTTTCTAACTCACTTTTTAACTAATTAAAGAATGATAGCCCATCACTTGATAAATTTTTAAGACCTTTGTTAATTAAATGATAATTGGATATTCCGACCCAAAGTTTACCACTGTTCCGACCCAATGTTTACCACCGATTCCGAAGCAATGTTTACCACTGATTCCTGAGTATAGTTTACCAGAATAATCAGGGCAAAAATTTACAATTTTTCTGATTGATTAGGG
>NZ_JBSXNR010000018.1:0-4910 GCF_056857735.1 Flagellimonas sp. L-11 | reverse complement strand
AAAGTTCACCCCGTTCTTTTTCAGTTCTACCTCTAAGTTATCAACAAATACAAAGGTTATGAGTCTCCCCCAGACCCCCTCTTTTCAACATCATAATCTCAATAGATATAATCTATAAAACAAATCTAAAGGCCGTCCCTTGTCCGATGACAGGATGCGACGTTTACCTTGGTGCAAAGGATTGGTTGGAATATTAGCTTGTTTCGGAGTTGCCAAAGAGGTCTTCCTGACGAGGACTTTCGGTCGAAGATGGTTTGGATATGGATGTATCGACTTTCATCTTTTGCTTTAGGGCTACCTGGAAACGCTGGACATAGTAGACCACCTTCGCCGGATCAAATTGAGCACCCTCGAAACCAACACAAAAACTTGACTTTCAATCTTCTAAATCCAAATACTGGATAGCTCAAATTTTCCGTTGTTGGTGGTCTCAACCATCCGGCTTATCCAGTTTGCCCAAGAATTCAATCGTATATAGTTGATTTTATGTGTTTTAATACATATTTAATGAAAAGTGACCTATTCGGCGAGCATAAAAACTTTAAGGGCTTGAAACCCTTATTTATTGGGGTTTCCAGAGATGGGTTGTAGAGCCCCTAGTAATAATTATATGTAAAAACATATAATTCTATAAAAAATAGTTGTTTTATATGTAAAAACATATAATTTAGTATATTTGATTGGTTTTATATCTAAAAGCATATAATGAATACATTATCCGAATTTGTAAAAACCCGTAGAAATGAGGTAAATCTCACACAAGAAGAGTTTGCCGAACGCGCAGGAGTGGCCTTAACCGTAGTCCGAAAAATAGAGCAGGGCAAAACCAATCTGAACATGGACAAGGTTAACTTGGTCCTGAGCATGTTCGGCCACACCCTCGCCGCCGTACCCTTGAATACCATAAAACATGGAAATATAGAAACACAATGAGGAAAGCCATTATATTCTATGATCAGGTCAAGGCAGGCGAACTTATTGAAACCAATGATGGTGATTATGTTTTTCAGTACGATAGTGACTATGTGAAGCAATATCCTGACCAATTCATATCGTTTTCCATGCCTGTGCGTAAAGAACCTTTCAGAGACAATAAATTGTTTCCTTTCTTCGAAGGCTTGATTCCCGAAGGATGGCTATTGAACATCGCATCAAAAAACTGGAAACTCAACAAAAATGATCGTATGGGCCTTTTGTTGGCCTGTTGTCAAAATTGTATCGGAGCAATCAGTGTTGAACCTTTAAGGGAAAATCATGACGAATAAGTGTCTATATTGTTATAAAGCGTTGGATGGTGAAATCGATTTTCATGAAAAGTGCAGTCTTGCCATCTTTGGAAAAAAAGACCCTCCAAAATTGGAATATAACTTGGATCAAATGTCCGAACTGGCCAAAAATGTCCTAGAACGAAGTGTTTCCGTACCGGGTGTGCAACCCAAGTTATCAATGTCACTATTCAATGAGATAGGGGGCACTGCCGATTACCGATTGACAGTGGTCGGCGCACTTGGGGGGCACTATATTTTTAAGCCCCCAACAACAGAATATCCGGAGATGCCCGCAAACGAACATCTGACCATGCGCATTGCAGAAGCATTTGGTATCCAAACCGTCCCATCCAGCCTAATACGCCTGAAATCCGGAGAAATATCCTATATCACCAAACGGATTGATAGAACTGATGAAGGCCATAAGATCCATATGCTCGACATGTTCCAAATAACAGAGGCTTTTGATAAATATAAGAGCTCCATGGAAAAGGTTGGAAAAGCCTTAAAGCAACATTCTGCCAATACTTTGTTGGATATGATTTTCCTATTTGAACTGACCCTGTTCAGTTTTTTAACGGGAAACAACGATATGCACCTAAAGAATTTTTCCATGATACACTCCTCATCCGGATGGATACTTTCCCCTGCTTATGACCTGCTCAATGTATCAATTGTCAATCCTGAAGATAAGGAAGAGCTTGCGTTGACCTTGCAAGGCAAGAAAAGTAATTTGAAGCGTATGCATTTTGAAAACCTTGGAAAAAATATGGGGCTGACAGAAAAACAGGTACAAGGTGTTTTCAAAAGATTTTTGAAACGGAAAAAGGATGCCTTAAGATGGGTGGACAGTTCCTTTTTATCCAAGGATATGAAAGGATTATATATTGATCTGCTTAATAATCGGTACGATAGAATTTATAATTAGCGACATAAATGATGGGAATCTGAATCCAACCTCCTACATTTTTTGCAATCAACTTACACACGGAATAGAATAAATTCTCTATTGCCTACGGATAAAGGTTAAAATTAGATGTAACCATTTAATAACCTGCACTTAATATACTCATGTCAAAAAAAGTGACCTATTCGGTGAGCACAAAATTTTAAAGGGCTTGAAACCCTAATCTCCACTAAAACACCATCAAAATGCAACAACAAACATGTAAATTACTGATTTACAGGTTTTTTTGTTTTATTAGGTTTCATTTATATTCAATTAAAATCAATGTAAAAGGCACCAAGTCGATATCCAAAAAATGTAAAATTCCTTTGCAGTACTTTTTTATCAAAAAGACAAGCGACTCGATAAATATGGAAACGCAGGACATAGAACACCACCTTCGCTGGATAAAATTGAGCACATTCCAACATGACACAAAAATCTGAATTTCAAATCACTACTACCAAATATTGGATGGCTCAAATTTTCCGTTGTTGGTGGTCTCAACCATCCGGCTCATCCATATATATTCCTAAAATGTAATAAAATCGATGAATTTGATTAATTCTTACTGGAAAGCTTTACTTGCCCCCCATTTTTTCAACCAATATCCTCATATCTTCACTAACTTTCTTTTCTAAGACCCTAGCATATATCTGGGTAGTTGACAATTTGGTATGACCCAACAACTTTGAAACTGTTTCAATCGGAACACCGTTGGACAGTGTTACCGTTGTTGCAAAAGTGTGCCTTGCTGTATGGAATGTGATCCTTTTATGGATTCCACAGGCTTTACTGATCTCCTTAAGATAAAAATTGACCTTCTGGTTGCTGAAAACAGGTAAAAGGGTATTTTTTATTTTCCTTTCCGATGACCCCTCATATTTCTTGATGATTTCCCTTGCTTGAGGCAGCAGTGGTATTTTGAGCCGCTCATCGGTCTTTGTCCTTTTGGTGAACAACCAGTCATTGCCATCTATTCCTTTGATAACATTGTCGGGAGACAGTGCTTTTACGTCAATGTAGGATAGGCCCGTATAACAAGAAAAGAGGAATACATCCTTGGTCTTTTCAACGCCTTGTTTTGTAAAACTGGTTTCTTCAATGAGTCCAAGTTCCCTTTTCGTCAAATGTTCCCTTTGGGTTTTGACAAAATGCAGTTTATAGTTCTCAAAGGGATCCTTTGAGATCCATTCCAACCGAACGGCCAACCTCGACATTTTCTTAAGCCGTTCCATGTGTTTCATGGCTCCGTTATTTGTGCATTTGGTTCGTGTGGATGGTCTGTACTTTCTTAGGTACTGCTCAAAGTCCGATATAAAACGGTAATTCAATTTTTTGAGCTTAATGTCCTCCACCCCATATTCCTCTCTTAAAAATAGGTTTATGCACCTTTCTGTAATATGGTAGTTCTTCCTGGTTCCGGGGCGTAATGAGGTATGCATGGTCCCATTGTGATAGGCAATCAATTGTTTCAAGGTCTTGCCCCCATCATCTTCCCCAAAGAACCTTGCCTTTATGGCCAAAGGGGTGATTACCTTATCTTCTGCCATCAATAGCCTATGGGCCTCATGTAAACCCGTATAAATTTGATCCAGGTACTTGTTAAGGGAAATCACATAACTGGAAAAACCCTTGCCCCTTTTACGGCTATTGTCCCATAAATTGGTTTTGATTTCCCGATTTATACTAAAATCAGTGCGCTCTCCATCGATGGTGATCCTACAATAGATAATTCGATTCTCGGATTGAACCTTATGCTTTCTAGTAAAGAAATTGATTGTTAAGCGATTGTTTTTCTGCATGTTGCAATGTTTTAAACTGTTAATACCGTGAAAGTCAAAACACAAGCAAAACGCTTCAAAAGTCATCTAAAATTACAATATAAATTGTAATATTCTGCTCCCGATAGGAACACGCTTTAGGATCAATCTCAAAAGTTGTGTGCGGATTGAAATTGGAGTCCGATCTTTGCAGAAAAAACAATCAGCCTTGGAATTATCCATAGACCTATTAAAGCTTATACTGCCCGAACTGTTGATAACCCACTTCGATCTGGTCTCCCATACAACGGAAGAGGGTACGCTCCATCTTCATTTCGAAGAAAAGAAGGACACCCCTAAAGAGGAAAGACATCGCATCCTGATAGCCCATGGTTTTCACAAGGAGATCGTCGTCCAAGACTTTCCATTGCGTGGAAAGTCGGTCTTTCTCCACATCAAGCGACGCCGTTGGCTCGATAAGCGCACCAACAAAATAGTGCAAAGAGATTGGGATCTAGTGGCACAGGGGACTCGTATGACCGTAGAGTTCGCTGCTTTTTTAAAAGTACTTGGTCAGTACCAAGCCTAACGATTGCCATACCATCGGTAGTTTTTATGGGGTTGACGGCAAGAAGCTTCAACGGCAATATCGAGATTGCCTAAGTGAGTTCAAGGAATGGAAAGATAAGCCCCACGCTAAAGACCGGTTGATCTTTCCTGAGAATATGGGCAAGTATCTATCCATTGATGAGACCGCACTATCCAAGGGGGAACTCTACACTATCATCACCTATAAAAAAGCTAAAGGCAGGAAAGGGGCTATTGTGGCCATACTTGCGGGAACCAAAGCTGAACCTATTATAGAACAACTGCTTAAAATCCCAAAGACACTTAGGGATAGGGTAAAAGAGATTACTTTGGATATGGCACATT
>NZ_JBSXNR010000017.1:0-3974 GCF_056857735.1 Flagellimonas sp. L-11 | reverse complement strand
ACCGTACTTAATATAAATAGTAGATTTCCTCTATTCCGTTTCTAAAGCTAATGCAGTAAGTGGAACTGTTGTTTTCAAGGTAAAACTATGCCTAGTCCAACAATATTATTTCTATTGGCTAAGTAACGATTCCGTTTCCTTTTGAGCCAAGATTTTAACTTCCGTTTGGGTACTGCTCAAATATTGTTTAACTAAAATTCAAAAGCTATGTATTTACAAAATTTGCAACAGGATGAAATCTTTGTTCCATCAGAAATGAAATCCTTAAAGAGTCTGACACAGATGGAATCTCGAAGAGGGCTTGAAAATGCTATTATCTCAAATGGCAAAATTGTCAACGTGGTATCGAACAGTTACGGACACATTCCGAATCAACTATTCTTCAAGAATGCTGAAGAAATGTTGACCGATGCACAGCTAAACTTTCATAAACGAACCATCAACAAAAATGATAGGTCGTTCATTACCGACTTTATCATCGACGACAAAAGCCAGTTTACGGTCAAGAACGATAAAGATTTGATACTGCCGATGCTTCGGTTCAAAAATTCCTATGACGGTAGTGAAAAGACCTCTGGTCACTTTGGATTTTATAGAGAAGTGTGTTCAAATGGCCTGCACGTTTCCCAGGCAGAAATTGAGTTTTCAATCAAGCACAGTAAGAACAACACGCATTTGATTATGCCGAGGCTGAACAATCTATTTGATAAATTTCTGGACAATGAATTTTATACCATTACCAAGAAATTCGACAAGATGAAGGAATGTAAAATCATCGATACACAAGAATTTGTGAAGGCCATTCTTGACAAAACGAAATTGTTCAGATATGAATGTAGCGACAATAACAGCGCCCCTTCAAAAAAGTCTCGTGAAGTCATAGAAATCTTGAACTATGAAGCCTTGTTGCTCAATGAAAAACCAAATCTCTGGTTGGGCTATAATGCGTTTAATTCAGTACTTCATAATGTCTTAAAGAAAAGCTTTGGCCAACAAGAACGGTTGGATAAAAAGCTGTTTGATGAAGTCTATGATATGGCATAAATTAAATTAAGGTTTGTCCAGTACCTTAAACTGGATTTTTAGTAACAATTGATTTTTTGAAGAACATTCTTTTTCACTAACAATTATGCTAATTGCAATAACCAACAAGCCCGCAATTTTAAATTGCGGGCTAAAATACTTGCGTACCTGCGGATAGAGAGAGATTCGAACTCTCGGTACAGTTTCCCGTACGCCTGATCTTCAATCAGGTGCCTTAGACCACTCGACCATCTATGTTTTAAAGAAGTTTTACCCCTTTTTTGAAACAACAGGCTTTAGAAATGTGTTTAGAAAACCGTTTGTTGTCAGATTATGTAAGCCTAACAAGTTGGCTATTTCTTTAGTACTTGATGCAGTAAAACCGGAACTGTTGATCCCATCAACAAATCTTCTTAAAGTAATTTTTAACGAAATTAAGGATTCTTCGTCAATAACTCTAGTATTTGCGCTAGTGTTCACATTCCAGCCTTTTATATTTGGTGGTTGAATTGTTACTAAATTAAAACTTGCTGCTTCACCATATAGTTTCTTAAACCACTCGCCTGAGCCCAATAACTGATTAATGTTATCTCTAGTGATTTCACCGTGTATAGCTCTAGATTTGGCCTCTAAAACTAAATAATGATTTCCAGTCATTACCCAAAGGACATCAGGACCGTTACCAAATTCTGCTTCTGGTTCTTGAGTATGAAAACCGACTAGTCTTCCAACTTCTGCCAAGGCGTTTTCAAATTTTGTATGTGGTATGTCCGGACTGAACTGAAGATCATCCAATAGACTTTCTAAATACAATTTAAAATCTTGGGATGTTTCATATCTTTTTATGAAATTGAGGACTTGTGTCGCCTGCTCTACACTTGCCATTATTTTAGTATAACTATGTCCGTTCTTTGACTGCAACATATGTGAGGCCGTCTTTGCTGCTTTTATTTGTAAATCGTTAGATTTCGGGATATTATCTAGATAGAGATAATTGGCTGCTTTTTCAAAATACCAACCTTTCTGTTTTTGGGTTAAATCAATTGTATCAACTATCTCATCCAAGATTATTTTTGAAGCTCCTTCGTGATTCCGTCTTCTGAAAAGGTCTATGGCCTTTGACTCGGTATCGGCAATTTCCAAATTCTTAATAACCCGCTCATCGGTTTTGTCAGTCTCCACTTGCGAAAGTATTCCAGAATGGTACTCGCGCCAACTCATATCTTGCACAAGACATAATTTAGCGGTATCTCTAATTGTTTTTAGGGCATTATCGTTTGATTCATCATCTAATAGTGATAGACCCAGTTTGAGTTGTTTCCGTGTTACTGGTGTAAAATACTGTAGATTCGATTTGTTTCCTAAAAACTGTAATAAATCCTTCCCCATTAGAAACACCGCGCAATAATCACTGCCAGACCTTACAGCTCTGCCTAGACCCTGCTCAATAATTTGAGCCTTTAGGGAAGATTTTACAGACTCTAGACGTAACTCTGCATATAACTGTTCATACGAACTAAATGACGGGTAGCCGTCCAATATCAAAATCCTGCACATATCGCCATTCAAATCTACACCATCATAACGATTCACCAGAACATTCAACGATCCCTTCTTGGATTTTAAACTGGCTATATCCTTATTGATGTTATCTTTTTCAATAATTTCTGCGCCAATATCTTCCCACTTTTCAGCTCTATTTGCAGAAGGTGTTAAAACCATTACATTTACGCCAGAATCTGCATATTCTTTAGCCAAATCCATTATCTGCTCGTCAGTTATCCTCGAATCGAATCTTTGTGGGGCAAGAATCAATCTTTGACCAACGTCCTTACGATCCTTGGGAATCAAGGCGTTTTTGATACTATCGATATCAATACCTAAATCCTTTATCAAATCAATCTGGTCTTCAAATGTAGCTGAAAGTATGTACCTATGTTTTGCTTCGTTAAAGGCGCGTACATTATGAAATGGCACATAAGACGGTGCGATTTCAATACCTCTTGGTCCCACATAGCAATCATAAGATTTTAAGTCGTCCGCTATCAAACCCCATTTGAACATCAGCTCGCTGTCTTCACTGAACTCGCCTATAAGATGCACAAGTTCATCTAAACGCGTGAGCCAAGCCCAGTAAGGTACTTTAAGTATCTTAGCATATGGATCGCCATCAGTTAACCTATGGTAAGTTCCTGGTGCTTGATACTTTAATTCATCATTGAATAATTTTAGTAATCTTTCGGCAAGTTCGTGACCGAATGGAATGTTTATGGTGGTGGCTTGCCTAGCTTTATCAAGGCATACGTGGGCATCATCGAGAACAATAGAGCCGACATCGATATTATCCCTATCAAAAATAGAGCGTGAATTGAAAAGCTTTTGAAACGTGCATAACAGAATAGCTTTTGAATTTAAAAAGTCATCAGGAAAAACACTTCTTTGCCCTTGATATTCAATTTCACAAACGGGTATTCCATATAAATCCGCTTGCAACTTTGCCTGTTCTAATAGTTGTTTGTCTGGACATAAATATAAACTTGGACCGACTCCTTCAATCATTTTTGAGTGCAACATCAATAAGCTTACAAGCGTTTTTCCAGAACCTGTATTCATTTTACACAAAACATCTCGTTGGTCTCTTATACTATGCCAGGAGTTTAATACCTCTTCTTGTATTCCTCTTAAATATGCATATCCTTCCTTATGGAACAAATTTTGAAATAACTCTATGGGTTCAAAATTTAATTCCTTTGGGGATGTATCTTCTAGTTTTTTCTTAAATATATTCATCGACAATTTTGTTCTATTATTGGATATTCCGAGGAAAGTTTACCACTGTTCCGCTCTAAAGTTTACCAGTAAATTCCTGACGTAAGTTTACCAGTTTCACCTACTTTTTTCCACCGCGGGAACGGTTATAAAAATCAATTATACAACATTATTTTCTTTTA
>NZ_JBSXNR010000016.1:0-34141 GCF_056857735.1 Flagellimonas sp. L-11 | reverse complement strand
GACCACTTGATCGAATATTCTTTTAAAGTGGCCCTTTAACTTTCCCGAACGGAAGTTACTGATGGTATTGTGGTCCGGCCGTGCCGTGCCGGCCAACCACATAAAATGAAGGTTTTCCCCAAGGGCCTCCTCTATCTTGCGAGAGGAATATAGGTTGCGCAGATAGGCATAGACCAATATCTTGAGCAGTACCTTCGGGTGATAGCTGGAGGTGCCCCCTCCCTTATAGGTCCTTTCCAATATCCCCAGATCTATGCCTTCCAAAATTGAATTGACGATCCGGACAGGATGGTTTTTGGGTACCAGGTCATCATAACTGGGTGGAAGAAGGCTCAACTGGTCCTGGTCATTGGTCTTCCATACTACTTTTCGGCTCATAACTAAAGTTACGATCCCTTTCAGTTTTAAACAAAAAAAGAGACTGCCTTTTTAGACAGCCTCTTTCTTTTTAAAAAAAATGTAACCAAAATGTAACTTTTTAGTTTTTTCAACGTATAACCTAATGAGCTCCGGTTCACAAATTTAATTTGAAGGGATTTTTTAGATGAGACAGTTAAAGATTACAAAACAGGTTACCAATAGGGAAACCGCGTCGTTGGACAAGTATTTGCAGGAAATTGGCAAGGTAGATCTTATTACCGCCGATGAGGAAGTGGAGTTGGCACAGCGAATAAAAGCGGGAGACCAAATAGCCTTGGAAAAATTAACCAAAGCCAATCTTAGGTTCGTGGTTTCTGTGGCAAAACAGTACCAAAACCAAGGGTTGACACTTCCGGATTTGATCAATGAAGGAAATTTGGGACTTATCAAGGCCGCACAACGTTTTGATGAAACCCGTGGATTTAAATTTATTTCTTACGCCGTTTGGTGGATTCGCCAGTCCATTCTTCAGGCATTGGCCGAGCAGTCCCGTATTGTTCGTTTGCCCTTGAACAAGATCGGTTCCATCAATAAGATCAACAAAACATTTGCTTTCTTGGAGCAAGCGCACGAGCGCCCACCATCCGCAGAGGAAATTGCCAAAGAATTGGACATGACCGTGGAAGATGTGAAGCAATCCTTGAAAAACTCAGGTCGCCATGTATCCATGGATGCCCCCTTGATCGATGGTGAGGATTCCAACCTTTACGATGTATTGCGTAGTGGTGAATCCCCTAACCCGGACAAGGAACTTTTGCACGATTCCCTTCGCACCGAAATCGAGCGTGCATTGGAGACCCTTACCCCTCGGGAAGCTGATGTAATCAGACTTTACTTTGGTTTGGCCGGGCAACATTCCATGACCTTGGAAGAGATTGGTGAAACTTTTGACCTTACCAGGGAAAGGGTTCGTCAAATCAAGGAAAAAGCCATCCGTAGATTAAAACACACTTCCAGAAGTAAGATTTTAAAGACATATTTGGGATAAAGTGTAAAAAACACGCCATAAATTACAGTTAAACTATCCTTAAATTTGATTTTTGGCAGGAAAGTTGTAATTTAGTAAGATATAACAGTTTATCATGACTGTTCGTTTTTTGATTGATGAATAAACTCCGGCTGATTACCGGAGTTTTTTTCGTTTATGGATGACGGTAATTGGCTAACTTTGTACTATGAACAAATCAATGATTGCCCCTTCGCTCCTGGCTTCCGACTTTGCCAATCTTCAACAAGAAATAGAAATGGTGAACCAAAGTGATGCCGATTGGTTTCATTTGGATGTTATGGATGGTGTTTTTGTTCCGAACATATCCTTTGGGATGCCTGTGATAGAAGCCATCGCCAAGCATGCCAAAAAACCGTTGGACACCCACCTCATGATTGTTGACCCAGACCGATACATCAAAGCCTTTGGCGATTTGGGCGTAAACCATTTGACCGTTCATTACGAAGCATGTCCCCATTTGCACAGAACCCTGCAAGCTATAAAAGTTGAAGGGATGAAGGCTGGGGTGGCCATCAACCCGCACACTTCCATAAAACTATTGGAAGACACCATACAGGATATTGACATTGTAATCGTAATGAGCGTTAATCCGGGCTTTGGAGGTCAATCTTTTATTGAGAACACCTATCAAAAAGTGGCCGACCTCAAAGAATTGATAAATCGTAAAAATGCGAAAACCTTGATTGAGATTGATGGGGGCGTTAATGCAGGTAATGCCAAAAAATTAATCCATCATGGTGCGGACGTTTTGGTCGCTGGCAGTTTTGTTTTTAAAAGTGCCAACCCAGCCAAAACCATTAAAAAATTAAAAGAAGAAATAGCATAATGCAGGAATTTGATGTTGTCATCATAGGAGGCGGCCCTATTGGGATCGCCTGTGGTTTGGAAGCAAAAAAACAAGGGCTTTCCTATGTCATTATTGAAAAAGGGCCCATTGTAAATTCGCTGTTCAACTATCCTGTAAACATGCAGTTTTTCTCATCATCCGAAAAGTTGGAGATAGACGGGATTCCCTTCATTAGCAAAGAGGCCAAGCCCAAACGTAACGAGGCCTTGGAGTATTACCGAAGAATCGTGACCTCGAATCAATTGAACATTCATCTTTTTGAAAAGGTCATCGACACCGAAAAGCAAGGGGATATTTTTTCTGTAAGAACCGATAAAGATGAGTATAGGGCCAAAAACGTAGTGGTGGCCACGGGATTTTACGACTTGCCCAACAACATGAATGTCCCCGGTGAAGATTTACCCAAAGTATCCCATTATTACAAAGACCCTCACTTTTACGCCAGTCAAAAATTGGTGGTGGTCGGTGCAAGTAATTCGGCCATAGATGCCGCCTTGGAGTGTTGGCGCAAAGGTGCCGAGGTAAGTTTGGTGATCCGAGGCCCAGAGGTGGGGCCTCGAGTAAAATATTGGGTTCGCCCCGATATCATCAACCGAATTGAGGAAGGCAGCATTAAAGCCTTTTACAATTCCACGGTCAAGGAGATCAAACCAAACGAAATCATCATCAATACCCCGGAAGGTGAAGTTACCATGGAAAACGATTTTGTATTGGCCCTAACAGGGTACATGCCCAACTTTGCCTTTTTGGAAAAACTCGGCATACAACTTTCCAACGACCCAAAAAGATTGCCCACCTACGACCCGGAAACCATGGAGACCAATATTGATGGATTGTTTTTGGCAGGAGTAATCTGTGGCGGCATGGAAACCCACAAATGGTTTATCGAAAACTCCCGGATTCATGCCCCTATTATTATGAGGGCCGTAAAAAATAAATTACAATTGGCAGAAAAGAAGTCTTAATCCAAAAATCATTACCATGGGCTTTTACACCTTTGAAGCAGAACGATTGGACGGCACCTTGGAGTCCATGGAAAAGTACAAGGGCAAAACCGTTGTTGTGGTCAATACAGCCAGTAAATGCGGGTTAACGCCACAATACGAAGGGCTGGAGGCACTCTACAAAGAGTACAAAGAAAAGGGACTGGTTATTTTGGGATTTCCCTGCAATCAATTTGGAAACCAAGAACCCGGCAATGCCGATGATATTCAGGAATTTTGCCAAGTGAACTATGGCGTTAGTTTTCCCATGTTTGCCAAAATCGATGTCAACGGTAGGAGTACCCATCCAATTTTCAAGTACCTCAAATCGGAATTAGGCAGTTTGTTGGGAGGAAAAATTAAATGGAACTTCACCAAATTTGTGATTGATAAAACGGGAAAGCCTGTAAAAAGATTTGGATCTACGAAACAGCCAGAAGCCATGGAAAGCTACCTTAAAAGCATACTCTAAAACTTTAATTGCTCCTGTAAGGCATCTGTTTGTTTGAGCATGGCCCTGCCATCCTTAAAACTTAAATAAGAATGTCCCGCCCTTTTGTTAAGGATGCTGATTTCGCACAACATGCCCCAATGCCGGGCAACTTCTCGCCAAGCCCATAACAATGAGTGTTTGGGGTCGTAAATATGGGTAGCCTCCCCCCCTGCACCATTCACCTCGATAATGCTAAAGTTTTTTCCTTGACAAAGCTCCTCGAAAGAGTTGTAAAGTACATCCAATCTACCGTAATGGAAACCGTTCATCTGGGAACATACCTTATCAATGGTTTGCACTAAATCATCATTGATTTTATGGCTTATGTCCACAAACTTGGCCCCTCGGGTATGGCTTCCGTAGGGTACTAGAACAAATTCTTCTCCCAAATCCAAAATCTGTTGAAGCCGTTCACCAAACTTTTGTTCCAACACCTTTAATTGTAGATGGCTTCGTGGGTTCTTTTTGATAAGCTGCACCATTGTACTTGTACCATCACCCGTAATGGACAAAAATTCCTTGGAAACGATCCCGGTAATTTTGCCGTGTTTTTCCCCTGGTTTGCGAACATAGAATATGCCCACTTCTTTTTGATATGGAATAAGTTCCTGCACCAAAAAATGGGAAGGGCTCCAACGCGCATAGTTTTGGAACTCATCTTTATCATGAATTTTTTCAACACCAAAGGCTTTCATACCAATATCGGGCTTTGCAATAAATGGAAAGTCGATGCCCGTAGATAAAACATGCCCCAAGACCGATTTAGTAACCCCATCCTTCCCAATAAATAGGGTTTTGGGAATAAATTGATCGGGAATCATATTATAGATATCCATTTTGGATACCATGGCCATGCCCCCGTTCTTCATTCCAGGGTTGGCTGCATTGAAAAAGAAAATGGACCGTGCTTTAATCGAAAAAAACAACCAAACGGGAAACATGGGATAATAAATCACCCAAAAAGGCCAATACTCCCAATGGGTTATCCGATGCCATATCAGTTTAAGGGAGCCCATGATTGTTAAATAGTAAGTTGACTTGGCGAAAATGGTACTTCAAAAAATTTATCGTTCAACAAATCCAAATGACGCATCACAATTTCCCTGTCATCCAAAACAGCCTGGGTTACGCTAAAGGTCTTTAATCCGGATTCACGATCAATGATAAAACCGTTCTCAAAATCATCATGGCTGTTTGAATGAAAATCGATTACCTCGGGGGCTGTTACCTCCAAATTATCATCCATAAACTTTTGAAACAAGTTGCTCCTGTGTTCGATCACTTGATCGTTGTAAAGTGTGGCAGAGGACCAAATATGATTTTTAGTTTTATCCAAAGGCCTAAAATATTTCTGATGGCCATCCCACCTGAACTCCAACAACCTGGTGGTGAAGAGGACCAAAGTGAAGGGTTCAATATGGTACAACTCCGTCGTTAAAAGCAAATCAAAGGGGTTTTTGGAAGAAATCACATCCAAAAGCACCAATCCCCGACTTTTGGAGTAATTCCCCGTAGGTGCGTGGTTTACAAAACCTCCATTGAGTAAAACGGCCACCGAACCGTTTTCGTTCAGGGCAAACCAGCTACCCCCAGCTTTTGCGTCCTTTGGAAAGAGAACTTTAACCGAACCTATGGTTTCTTCCTGGGGTTCCATCGCCAAAGGTCGAGAGACATGCTCATCACGGTTCGAGGTGATGATATATTGCCCGCCCCTAGAAATAAAGCTTACTGTGCACATGCTTTTCTATATTGTATGGTAGAGGGCGCCACTCCAAAAGATGCTGGAATTTCTTGGGTGGAAAAGTGTCTAATCCCCACTTTGATCAATGCCTGATGGTGAATCGTATGTTCCAAATTGTACATAACCTCTCTAAAATAATTTGAATCGAGTTGATTCTCCTCACCACCCAGTTCGTAGTTCACCTTGATTGCCTTATTTGGTTTCTCCAAATGCTCTTGGATAAAGGTCAACCGTTCCAGGGCAAGCACCAAATCCTCTTCAATCTTTAGATTGCGCTCCCTTCGATCGTATGAAACATTGGCAATATCGTATCCTTTGATCAAACAAAGGTAAAGCTCGATAATATGCCTTGTGTGCTGACCTATGCTGGCGTTGGAAAGGATTTTACAAGACTGGGAATAACAATCTTTGGGCAACTCCGACAGCACTTTTTTGAACTGCTCCAAGGTTTCCAAGGAAGATTTGAACATGGCGTTTGGTTATTTGGTTTCGGATTATTGATGAAATTGAGTATAAGATAGAAAGAATATTCAAATTTTTATTTTCTCCCAGTTTTTATCCGCTTGGGATTTGGGTTTGTTCAGGGATCCGTTCGGCCAAAATTGCAATGTGTTGTTTTTGCCCTGATTGTAAAATAGATAAAGTTTACCATTCCTTATTTTATACGTTTCTGGATTAACATCGACCTTTTTGGCATTTATGGCAACCGCGTAGGCGCAATACCCTACGTACTGGGGCAAAAAAGCATCGGGGTTGGCAACAAGTGGCTCCAGATTTGTCCTGTTCAAAAACTTGTACTTTACCCCATCAAACACTTGGGCAAACTCTTCTTTCCCTTCTCGTGGATTCTTGTCAAAATAGGAAACCACATCATAACCATTGGCTGTGTAGCCCTTTTTTGTATTGTAATCTATGCTTTGGGTATAGCTCCAAGCACCAAACACTAAAAAAAGAACTACTAAAATTTTGTGCATATCATCTAATTGGTCATCCAAAATAAAGTGGAAAGCATCCTAAATCGATTGGTTTAGTCATGAACCAAGGCGATTCCTTTCAATTTAGATTGTAATTCATCGAGGTTTTTTTGAATTACATCTAATCATTGTTAGTTCCCAGGGGTCAATGGTACTAATGACATACCTTGAACGTTTATTGTTTATACCAAAATTATGATTCCGCCTTCCCAAAGGACGGTTTCCATAAAACCTACTTTATGCGCCAGATAATCCCACAAATATGGGTATATGTTTTATTACTGTCCCCCCTTGTTTCCAAGGCACAATTTGATCAAACTGACTTTAATGGCGAAGCTATTTCGCTTCGCTCCGAAACAACTGTTTTATTGGCAGGTCAAAAGGAATACAGTTTTGATGAAATCAGAAACAATCCGAATCTGGAGTTTGTCCCCCTATCGAGCTTAAAGGAAAACCTTGGTTTTTCCAACGACCATTACTGGATGACATTTAGCTTGGAAAACAGGTCATCAAAGTTTAAACAGTATTATCTGGAAACCGCACGGCCCATTACGGATATTGTCAATTTATATCTTGTGGATGGCAACGACAAGGTTGAGCAACAATACAGTGGCGATAAAATGCCGTTTGCCTCCAAAACCATACAGCATAGGAAATCAATTTTTGACATTGGGCTTGAACCGAACCAAAAAATACAGGGATATATCCACCTAAAAAGCGATGGAGAGGTCGTGATGTTACCGATGCGATTGTACCCAGAGACCAATTTTTTTGTCCTAACCTATAAAGAGCAGGTGTTTTACGGTTTCTTTTATGGTATTTTGATCTTGGCCTGTCTCATTTATCTATTTTTCTTCTTTGCCTTAAAAGATAAGGCATTTGTTTACTATGCCCTTTACGTCCTCTTTATTGCCTTGATGCAATTTTCCTTGGATGGGTTTTTCCACCAATATCTCACACCACAGGGCGGTTGGCTCTCCAATAGGGCGGTATTGCTCACTGCCTTTGTATCCCTGTTCTTTTTTGGAAGGTATGGCGACACCTTTCTCGGCTTAAAGAAAAACAGCCCCCTATTGCATAAAACAAACAAGTTTTTTGGTTTTGCCATAATGGTCGGGGTAGCTGCGCTGGCCCTAAGTCCATCTTTCGAATACTGCTATCCGCTTGCCAACGCCATTGGAATTTTGGTACTATTACATATGATAGCATCTATTGTAGTAATGAAGCTAAAAAAGATCAAGGTAGACCCTTATTTTATCATTGGTATCTCCTTTTTGGTCTTAGGATTTATCGTGTTTATTCTCAACAACTTCAACACCATCCCAAATTCATTCTTTACCGACAACGGGGCAAAATTCGGTATTGGCTTGGAGATTGTCTTTCTATCCATTTCCATGATCAACAGGATTCGTGACCTTAGGATGGAAAATGAACAAAATCAAATGCTGGCCCTTCAACGAGCGGAGGATATGAACGAAATAAAATCATCCTTCCTCTCCAATATTAGCCACGAACTTCGGACACCGCTCAACTTGATTATGGGTGTCGCAACCTCACTGCAGGAGAATAAGGAAAAAGAAAATCTGGAAGAGAAGTGTAAAATGCTATTGAGCTCCTCAAAAAACTTATTGGGGTACATTGAGGATATACTGGATTTTACTGAAATTGAAAAAGGCGATCAAGACTTAAAAGAGGTTTCCTTCAATCTAAAATCAACCCTATCCAAGGTTATCAACCTACAAGAAAAAAAGGCCAAGGCCAAAGGTTTGGACTTCAATACGTCAATCTCAAGTGCTATACCAACACAAATTGTCGGAGACAAAGGGAAGCTCGTCCAGATCCTTAATCATACCCTGGACAACGCCATTAAGTTCACCAATCAAGGGAGCGTGGCCATTGATATCGATTGCAAAAAAGATAATGACCGTGCCATCTTAAGTTTTACAATAAAGGATACGGGCATTGGCATCTCCAAAGAAAAGATGAGTACCATATATGAATCCTTTACCAAAAAATCCTTTAGGGATAAACGGGAATTCAGTGGTTTGGGATTAGGCCTGTACATCGTAAAAACGTATGTGGACCTACAAAAAGGAACCGTCAACCTTAAAAACAATGCAAACCAAGGTACTATTTGTGAATTAAGTCTAGGTTTTGAGATTGACGAAGACCAAGCCCTGGCAAGCGAAAAATCAACAACAGCCCCATCCGATATTACTATGGAAACTGGTAACATCCTTTATGTAGAGGACAATAAAATGAACCAGACCGTGGTGAAACTACTGTTCAAAAAGAATTGGGGCAATGCAAAGCTTACGATAGCCAACCACGGAAAAGAAGCACTGGAAATAATGAAGGAAAAGCATTTTGATCTTATTTTGATGGATTTGCAAATGCCAGAAATGGATGGATTTGAAACAACATCAACCATAAGGAACGGGGAAGCTGACTGCGACCCCCAGATTCCCATAATTGTGCTTACCGCGGACAATACCAGCCAAACAAGAAAGAAAATTTTTGAACTAGGCGCCAACGACCTTGTAACCAAACCGGTAAATGGTCCCCTTCTCTTTGCTAAAATGAGCAAGAACGCACCAACCAAAAAAATCAGTAACGTTGCTTGATTTAGACCCGACACAGAAGATATTGTGTCCGTTGTGACCCAGAAAGGATTCGAACCCCATCCGCTAGCCCCTAAGTTTATTGACTTATGCCTTGCCTATGTTGAGTAACTAACCGAATTACAGACCACTATGAGCAATCTCCTTTCGTATAAGCCAAAATTAATCAATAATAATCAAATAGGGTTAAATATCTATCCACGTAAACTGTTAATCGTTTAGTTGAACTTTGGGCATCGTATGGTTTAACTGCCAAGAATAGGTTTTTGGTTAAGAAACAGGACTGGTGCTTTTCTGCTATTAAATTCCGATTACGTATGAAGTTATGGATTTTATGTGTTTTACAAATATTTATGAAGGTGGCTTGCATCGGAAAATCCCCAGTTAAGTGCTACGGTCTCTTGGGTCAGATTAGAATTTTTTAGCTGAAAAGAGGCTCCCTTTACTCGATATTGCAATGCAAAATCAGAAAAGGTCGAACCCATTAGATCTTTGAACAAAGCCGTGAATTTAGTTACGGACATGCGGCAGGCCAAAGCTGCCTCTTTGGTGGTTATGAGCCTTTTTTCTTCAAAAATCAAGCGTAAGGCTCCTTGAATGAAGACTCTATGCCCATGATTTGATTTTTGCAAGGGAACTTTCCATTCTTCCATGAGGGAAAGCAACAATTCAAATAAATATATTTTGGCCCAGTCCGCATCATATTTTTTGGAAAACCTTTGTTGGACTTTTTTTGCCAGATTCTTTATTTCGTCCTTCAAATTTGCTGCTGTCCTAGGTCTATCCATTGGTGGAACCATAAATGTTGACGTCATATCCCTATCTAAAAAAAGTGTGGTTGCCAAATATCTTGGGTCGATAACAAATACAGCCACCTCACAAGGTGCCTCCAGTATTTCAAAACCATGTGGTTCCCACATATTGCAAAACCAAACCTCCCCTGGCCCTATTTCTATATCGTATCCTAGGTAGGAGCGTTTCATTTTACCTTTCAATACTACTCCCAGTTCGAATTCATAATGCATGTCAAACCAACCTTCTTCCCTGTTTTCATGCCTGTTCAATAAGATTTGGATGGGCTTGTTATCGTCAAGTTCAAAATAAAAGCGTTTAAAATCATCTATCTGTGCTCCTTTTATCATATCCTTTCATGATTTTACAAAAAATATGAAGTAATTTACAAAAAGACACATATAAGAATTGACCATATTTGAAATTAAACTTCAATCAAGGCAATTACAATTTGTTCTTGGGAATGAGTTTATCACTACTGATTAGAAACTCGGACACACAGTAAACCGGAAAATCGAGGTTGTTTTTTGAACGGATTTATTAGTTAGGCACATCTGGTTTATTAACAATCAAATGGAGCATTTCTTAATTATGAATTTTTATGGAACATTTTGATGCCATCGTTATAGGGTCGGGAATATCTGGGGGCTGGGCCGCCAAAGAACTTTGCGAACAAGGTCTAAAAACACTGGTACTGGAAAGGGGTAGGGATGTAGAACATATCAAAGATTACCCTACCATGACCATGAACCCTTGGGATTTTGAACACAGGGGGCAAATGACTAAAAAGTTCCAAGAAGAAAATCCGCTAATTACCAAAGCATCTGGATTTGGCGAAGACACGGCCCATTTTTTTATAAAGGATGTGGACCACCCCTATGTGCAGGAAAAACCATTCGACTGGATACGAGGGTATCAAGTTGGCGGCAAATCCCTGATTTGGGGAAGGGCCTGTCAACGTTGGAGCGATTACGAGTTCAAAGCACCTGAAAAGTACAATTATGGGATAGGTTGGCCCATTGATTATAATGATATTGCCCCATGGTACTCCCATGTGGAGAAATTCATTGGCGTATGTGGTAATAAGGATGGTATTGAGTCCATGCCAGATGGGGAATTTTTGCCCCCCTTCGAACTGAACTGCGTTGAGGAACACATGAAAAGTACACTCGAAGAACATTTCCCTGGAAGATATTTGGTTCAAGGAAGGTGGGCACATCTCAGTGAACCAGAACAAACCCATTTGGACCAAGGTAGGGGCAAGTGCCTTTGTCGCAACAAGTGTATGAGAGGATGTCCGTTCGGAGGGTACTTCAGTTCTAACACCTCCACATTGCCCTGGGCCGAAAAAACAGAAAACCTTACGATAAGACCCTTTTCAGTGGTACATTCCATCGTTTATGATGAAGATTCGGGAAAGGCTTCAGGTGTCAAGGTCATTGATACCAACACCAAAGAAGAGTTTATCTTCAGTGCCAGAATTATTTTTGTCAACGCATCGGCACTCAATTCCAATTTGATTTTACTCAACTCCAAATCAAATCGTTTTCCCAATGGTCTGGGCAACGATCATGACTTATTGGGAAGATATATTGGGTTTCATATTTATAGGGCAGGTGCAGGCGGAAAAATCAGCGGATATGAGGACAAATATTATTATGGTTCAAGACCATCCGAATGTATTATTGCCAATTATCGTAATCTAAAGGAACAGGATACCGATTTTCTTGGTGGATATACCATTTTTACAGGAGCTTATCGGAACAGGGCCGAAGAAATCCCAGACGAAACACCTCAGCTTGGTGCAGCTTTTAAGCATAAACTAAGTAAACCTGGAAACTGGCAAATCTATATGTACATGCAGGGCGAAACTATCCCAAAAGCATCAAACAGAGTTTACTTGAGTCCAGATAAGACAGATGATTGGGGTATTCCTTTGCTAGTCACAGATGTTGGTTATGATGAAAATGATGAGAAAATGATCAATGATTTTCTTGTGGAAAGTCGTCGCATGCTTGAAAAAATAGGTTGTACCAATATAGTTACACAGGACAACAACCAGGCTCCTGGGTTGGATATCCATGAAATGGGGGGTGTACGAATGGGAAAAGACCCCAAGACCTCTCTTTTGAATGAATACAACCAGATGCATGGATGCAAAAATGTATTTGTGACCGATGGCGCTTGTATGACCAGTACGGGCAATCAAAGTCCATCCATTTTGTATATGGCACTTACAGCGCGGGCGGCAACCTATGCAGCAGCCCAGTTTAAAAAAGGTTTACTATAATAAATTTAGAATATGGACAAAAAAGTCGGAGTGGGACTCGTCGGTTCTCAATTCATATCAAGTATACATGCCGATGCCTTGAGCAGGGTATCGGATGCAGAGATTTTAGCGGTAATGTCACCAACAAAAGGCCATGCCGAAAACTTTGCCAAAAAGTTCAACATTCCCAATCATTTTACCGATTTGGATGAAATGCTGGCAATGCCACAAATAGACATGGTGGTCATTGGCGCACCCAACTATCTGCATTGCGATATTACTTTAAAAATAGCAAAGGCAGGCAAACATGTAGTGGTTGAAAAGCCTTTGTGCATGAACCTTAAGGAAGCCGATTCGATGATCGATGCCTGCAAACAGGCCAATGTCAAACTCATGTATGCCGAAGAACTTTGTTTTGCTCCCAAATATGTTCGTTTAAAGGCTTTGTTGGACGAAGGGGCCCTTGGAGACCCCGTACTTTTTAAACAATCCGAAAAACACGACGGGCCCCATGCCGACCACTTTTGGGATATTGAACGTTCTGGAGGTGGAGTAACCATGGACATGGGCTGCCATGCCATCCAATTCTTTAGATGGTTGCATCCCAAAAAAAATATCAAATCGGTGTATGCACAAATGATGACCAGTGTGCACGGCGATAAAACAGAAGGTGAGGACAACTCCATTATTATTCTGGAGTTCGAAGATGGTGTAACGGCTGTCATGGAAGAAAGTTGGACCAAACTTGGTGGTATGGACGACAAGGCCGAAATACATGGCTCTGAAGGGGTTGCCTATGCAGATATACTCCAAGGCAGCTCCATCCAAACATACAGCAGCAAAGGAGTGGGCTATGCGGTGGAAAAGGCGGGGAACACCATTGGATGGAGCTACACGATGTTTGAAGAGAGTTGGAACTATGGCTTTCCGCAGGAATTTGAACATTTTGTGGATTGTGTCAAAAATGACAAAAAACCCTTGGTGACAGGGGAAGACGGTAAAGCTGTACTGGAAGTGATACTTGCTGCCTATGAATCGGCGGGCACAGGAAAAAAAGTGCAGCTTCCCTTCAAGTCAAATGTGGACAAACCCTATAAATTGTGGAAGAAGGTAAAGTAGTTACATTCTTGTTATTCTAAACAAATCAAAAACATGGAAAGAAGAAATGCCTTAAAACTTACGGCCACCATTCTGGGAGGAAGTGTCATAGGAGCCCAATTTTTTTTGTCGGGCTGTGTTGTGCCCCCCAAGAAAAGGTCTGAAATGGTGACCAATGACGATGTTCACTTTCTTGATGAAATAGGCGAAACCATTCTTCCTGACACAGACGAGTCCCCTGGGGCAAAAGCAGCTCATATTGGAGCATTTATGAAAACAATCGTAAATGACTGTTATAGCAAAGATGAAGCCTTAATCTTTATCAGTGGTTTGGATAAAATCGAGGAAAGATCCATAGATGGATTTCGAGAATCATTTCTCTCTTTATCGAATGAAAAAAAACTAAATCTACTTACCCAATTTGATGAGGAGGCCAAAAAAGCCACATCTTTGGAGAAGCCCCATTTTTTCACCATGCTCAAAGAGCTTACCGTTTGGGGTTATTTTACTTCTGAGATTGGTGCGACCCAAGCCCTTCGTTACAATCCAGTTCCCGGTAGATTTGAAGGCTGCATTCCCTATACAGATGAAAGCGCTTGGATATCATGAACAACCAATTCTTTGAAGACTATGAAGCGATGAGCGCACATGCGGGCCATATTGTACTCTCAGAACTTAAAAGGAAAGAAAACCTTCGTATTTGTGCAGCTACCGGAAACTCCCCGACAGGGACCTACGAGTTTTTGGCAAGGCAATATTTGAATGGGCCAGAGCTTTTCAAAAAGCTCCATATTGTAAAATTGGATGAATGGGGCGGGCTGCCCGATACACACCCAGGCTCTTGTGAGTATTATTTACAGGAACACCTTCTAAGTCCCTTACATATTCCCAATGATCGATACACTGGTTTTATCACCAACCCACAAAATGCTTCGAAAGAATGTAAAAGGATTCAACAAAAGATTGAAAATGATGGTTTAATCGATTTGTGTATTTTGGGATTGGGGAAGAACGGACATATTGGCTTTAATGAGCCTGATCACCACTTGCAGCCATTTTGCCATGTGGCTCAACTTTCGGAGGCATCACAAAGGCATGGTATGGTCAAGGATTTGGATATAAAACCATCGTTCGGAATGACGCTGGGTATGCAAAACATCCTCTCTGCCAAAAGAATAATCCTCTTGATTTATGGAACGGGCAAAGAAGAAGTACGCTCCAAACTGAAGAAAAAAAACATAACTACCCAATTGCCTGCTACTTTCTTATGGCTTCACCCCAAGGTTGATTGTTTGCAAGTAAAAAGTACCTAGTGGCCCATGAAGGGTTTGGATTGAATCGTTTATTTGAACTTTGTTTCAACTTCAGTTATTAATAGTTACACGTATTTAATCCATTTTAATTGCCTAACAAATGCTCCGAATAAACGGATTTCACCTGCGAAAGTCAAATACCAAGTGTCTTTAATATAGTCAATTACAACCTTATTCGGTTAACACTTTCAAAATAAAATTTTACTAACCGAATTACAAACCAAAAAAGGTCAAATCAAACCATATCAAATGATAGCTCAAAAAAGTCAAAACCTTGCAAATCAATAAAATATGCAAGGTTTTGATTTTGTTTAAACTTAAAAAGTGACCCAGGGAGGATTCGAACCCCCAACCCTCAGAGCCGAAATCTGATATTCTATCCAGTTGAACTACTGGGCCATTTACTATTTATGAACTCAATTTTGCTTTGACGATGGCAGAAATGGTCTTCCCGTCGGCCTGTCCGGCCAATTCCTTGGAAACAATTCCCATTACCTTGCCCATGTCTTTCATGCCCGAAGCACCAACAGAGTCAATGGCCATTACAACTACTTTTTCTATTTCTTCTTCGGTAAGTTGCTCTGGCAAAAACTTTTCGATAACGGCCACTTGTGCCAGTTCGGGTTCCGCCAAGTCCCCACGGCCCTGTTCTTGGTAAATCGCCGCACTGTCCTTGCGTTGCTTCACCAATTTTTGAACCAGTTTAATTTCGTCTTCCTCGGACAATTCAGCACCACCACCCTTATCGGTCTTTGCCAACAAGATAGCGGACTTAACTGCTCGCAATGATTCCAAGGCAACGGTATCTTTTGCCTTCATCGCGGCCTTCATTTCTATCATCACCTTTTCTTGCAAACCCATGTGTTCTGATTTAGTTCGCGAAGATAAAAAATAAACCCGTAAGTTTCGCTACTTCCGGGTTTATGCTTTCCATTTAAATGGACATTAATTTAAACACTACTAATCAACATTATCGTGCAAAAAAGAGTTGTTGGAACGCAATTGCAAATCATCATTGCTGTCCTCACCCAATGATGTTCTTGACACCTTTTGCTCCCTTGGAACATCGTTTAGGTCCACTCCTTGGCGTTTGTATGCCGGCTCTTTTTCAATATCGTCTATACTGTTCCTATTATTCTGGAACTTGTAGTTGAAGTTTTTCAACTTTCTTCTGCGCTCATCTGCACGATCCTTCAAAATATCGCTGATGGAACTGTTCATTGGGTCCAGATTATTGATGGTCTCTTCGTTTTGTCCAGAACCTTCAATTTTTCCTTCAGCCTTTTTTACGGTTTTCTTCTCAAAAACAAGTTCGTTCTCCACCAGTTTTGGCTCATGGGTTTCCGCTTTGGATTTGGCCCCTGTCAATTTGTTTTCCAACTCCATGTACTCTTGTAGGTCGTATCGGGTCTCACCTTCTTTCTTATATTCCAAAACGGGCTTAACCTCCACATAATCGTTCACTTCCACATCCCCTATACCATCATCCAAGTTAAAGGTTACCGTATGTTCTTTTTCCTCCTCTTCCTCTTCAGGTTGACTATTCAAGGGCATATCAAAGCTTAAGGTGAACTGGTCCTCACTGCTCTTAGGAGATACTTCTTCAGCATCTTCTACATCAATATTGTTGATTACATTTTTAGCTTCAATGATCACAAAATCATCCTCTACCGGTTCGGCAACCACTTCCTCGTAAAACACATTGAAGTTTCGGATATAGTTGGTCGTTGGGATCAATTCTGGATTCTTGGCCTGCATTTTTGGGGAGGCGTCTTCTTTTCCATCCTCCATATCCAATGTATGCTTCACTACCGTTGGTTCTGGCTCAGGTGCTGGTTCTGGTTCTGGTTCAGCAACCGTTCTTTTTTCCGCTTTAACTTCCTGTACCGATGTAGCTTCGGGAGTTAGGTCTTGTTCTGCTGTTTGCTCATCTTCCAAGGTGTAAAATACCTTTTTGGACTCCGTATTTACAATATTATCCTGCTGATCCACATTAAAACCTGTGGCAATCACCGTTACAGCAATGGCTTCACCTAGATTTTCATCTTCACCTACCCCCATAATGATGTTGGCTCCATGACCGGCCTCAATCTGGATATGATCGTTGATTTCCCCGATTTCGTCAATGGTGATCTCTTGGGAACCGGAAACAATGAGCAATAATACGTTTTTGGCTCCATTGATTTTGTTATCGTTCAGCAATGGGGAATCCAGTGCCTTCATAATGGCTTCGGTAGCCCTTGCCGAGCCTGAAGCTGCCGCCGACCCCATAATGGCCGTTCCGCTATTGGAAAGTACGGTCTTGGCATCCCTAAGGTCAATATTCTGTGTGTAGTGGTGGGTAATTACCTCTGCGATACCTCTTGCCGCAGTGGCCAATACCTCATCCGCCTTAGAGAAACCGGCCTTAAACCCAAGATTACCGTATACTTCCCTAAGTTTGTTGTTGTTGATTACAATTAATGAATCCACGTTGGCACGCAGTTTCTCGATCCCAATCTGGGCCTGTTTGTTACGCATGGCACCTTCAAACTGGAAAGGCATGGTAACAATGCCTACCGTAAGAACATCCATTTCCTTGGCTATCTTAGCAATAACAGGGGCTGCTCCAGTACCGGTCCCCCCGCCCATTCCTGCGGTAATGAATGCCATTTTGGTGTTGTTGTCCAGCATAGCCTTTAAATCTTCCATGCTTTCCAAGGCTGCCTGCTCTCCTACCTCGGGGTTGGCTCCCGCTCCCAATCCTTCGGTAAGGGTTACCCCCAATTGAATTTTGTTGGATACCGGGCTGTTTTGCAAGGCCTGTGCATCGGTGTTGCAGATTACAAAATCCACTCCATTGATACCGGCCTGAAACATGTGATTGATAGCGTTGCTTCCTCCACCGCCTACGCCGATAACTTTAATTACGTTGCTTTTGTTCTTGGGCAAATCAAAAGCTATGTTGTCAAATTCAGTGTTCTTACTCATGACAGTTTTGTGTTTCTCTTATGAGGTTATTATTCTGCATTGTCCAAAAAGTCCTTCAACTTTTCTGACCATTTGTCAAAAATGGATTTTCTCTCCGTATGCGGAGCCCCATTTGTTTTGGCTCCCATATCGTGTTCTTGGCCTACCAAAACCTCTTCTTCGTGCATCTCTTCTTGATCCACTATGCGGTTTTTCTTTTTGGCCTCCAAGGAATTCATAAGCAATCCAACAGCAGTTGCGTATAATGGACTGGCAACTTCCTCATCGGAGTCACCTGCAAGGTGCTCATTGGGGTAGCCGATTCGTGTATCCATACCGGTAATGTATTCCACCAATTGCTTTAAATGCTTCAGTTGGCTTCCCCCTCCGGTAAGGACAATTCCTGCGATCAATTTTTTCTTTTGTTCCTCGTGCCCATAGTTCTTAATCTCCACATACACTTGCTCCACAATCTCCACGACACGGGCGTGAATGATCTTGGAAAGGTTTTTTAAGGTGATTTCTTTGGGTTCACGGCCCCTTAACCCAGGAATGGACACAATTTCGTTGTCCTTGTTCTCTCCCGGCCAAGCGGAACCAAATTTTATCTTTAACAACTCGGCTTGCTTCTCGATGATGGAGCAGCCTTCTTTGATGTCTTCCGTTATCACGTTGCCTCCAAATGGAATGACGGAGGTATGACGGATGATTCCATCCTTGAAAATGGCAAGGTCTGTGGTTCCACCTCCTATATCGATCAAAGCAACACCGGCTTCTTTTTCTTCCTGGCTCAACACTGCATCGGCCGAGGCCAAGGGTTCCAAAGTGATGTTTCCTAAATCCAATCCGGCACTTTTGATGCATCTCCCGATATTTTTTATGGATGACACCTGCCCCACCACCACATGAAAGTTGGCTTCCAATCGACCGCCGTACATGCCCACGGGTTCCTTGATCTCGGATTGCCCGTCCACTTTGTACTCCTGTGGCAATACATGGATAATTTCCTCACCGGGAAGCATCACCAATTTGTACACTTGGTTGCACAGTTTGTCCAAATCTTCATTATCAATTACCTCTTCGGAATTGGGTCGGGTTATGTAATCGCTGTGGTGCAGGCTTCGAATATGCTGACCCGCAATACCCACAACCACGGAACCGATTTTTAGGCCCGAATTCAACTCGGCTTGTTCCACCGCTTGCTGAATGGACGAAATAGTCTGTGTGATATTGTTGACCACCCCACGGTGAACACCCAAACTTTTAGATCGTCCGGTGCCCAAAACCTCTATTTTTCCATACTCATTTTCCCTACCGATGATCGCTACGATCTTGGTAGTCCCAATATCCAACCCAACTGAATAATTACCTTGTTCCATACTTTATATTTTGGTGCAAACCACTTGATTGTTGAACTCCAAACTAACTGTTGCATAATCTTCCAAGGAGTTGTCCTTGGCCGCCTTTGCATAAAAGGCCATAAAATTTTTGAACTTTTTGTTCAAATTGTCCACTCCGCCCAAATTCACCACAAAATTTTCCATACGCAATTTGAGCTGATACTTTCCTTCGCTTTCAATATGTATGCCGATGACATTCTTCCTTAAAAAATCATCGTTGTTGATATAATCCAAAATCACATAGGCATCCTCAAGGGTTTTCCCTGTAATTTTTCCTGTAATTATCGGAACCCTTGCCGAATGGTGCTTGGATAAAGGCATACGTTCACCCAAATCATCCAAATAAAATTTGGAGACACTTTCCACTCTCCCTATTGGCTTTCGCTGAACGATCTTGGACACAAGCTCCCCGTTTACAGTAAGATAGACCTGGGCGTTTTTGACCATGTCATTGGATAGCACAATCTCCTCTATAGTATTCAAAACTAACTGTTCTTTGGGCGTATTTTCTAGGGCTCCGTAATTTTGTATTAACAATTTATTAACCGCATCTTCAGTTAAATACAAATTGTTTTCACCAACAAATTTTACCGTCACATTCTGGACTGTTCGCTGTTGATTTCTTTGTTCGGCAAAACCGTAAAGCGCAACTACGGCCACCGACAAAAATGCCAATTTTATGTAATCCCAATTAATGCGCATGACTCAATACTTTTTTGATTTTTGGCACTTCCAGTCCAATATCCCCTGCACCAAGAGCAACCAAAACCCCTGATTTGCAGTTTCTTACCTCTTCCAACAATGCTGATTTAGAAATCAGCTTTTTATTGGGGTTCTCTATTTTTTCCAATAACCACTGTGAGGTTACCCCCTCAACCGGTTCTTCCCTTGCCGGGTAAATATCCAGCAGGATCACCTCATCAAAATCTGAAAGACTTGAAGCAAAATCATCCACAAAATCCTTTGTCCTTGAGAAAAGGTGTGGTTGAAAGATAACGGTCACTTTCTCACCTGCATGCATTTCCCGTATGGCTTGATGCACCGCACTGATCTCTGTTGGATGGTGGGCGTAATCATCTATAAACACAAAGTCCTTTTCCTTAATCTGATAGGAGAACCTACGCTGCACCCCTTTGAAGGTCCCCAAGGCTTTGGCTAGGCGTTGTGGCGAACAGCCAGTTTGTACCGCCATCGCAAAAGCAGCTAATCCATTGAGCAAATTGTGCCTTCCGGGCTTATTGAACTTTACATTCTTGATTACCTCCGATGGTGTTATTAGATCAAATATGTAGGCGCCGTGTTCAATTTCAATATTTTCTATGCAGTAATCAGCTCCATCTTCAATGCCAAAGGTGGTGCCTTCCAAAGGAAGACCTTTGTGCACGAACAATTTTCCATTGGGCTTGATCCTACCTACAAACTCCCTAAAAGAGTGTTCCAATTCTTCTTTGGTGCCGTAAATATCCAAGTGATCGGCATCCATGGATGTTACACAAGCCACAGTTGGGGTCAAACGAAGGAACGAACGATCAAATTCATCAGCCTCCACCACCGAATATTCAGTGCCGTCCAACACAAAATTACTGTTGAAGTCCTCCGAAATCCCACCAAGGAAAGCGGTCAACGGCAATCCACATTCTTTGAGCAGATGTGCCAAAATGCAGGTGGTGGTGGTTTTACCGTGTGTACCCGCAACGGCCAAGCAAAAAGAATCCTTGGTAATAATCCCCAATACCTCGGAACGTTTTTTTAGATTGAATCCTTGGCTTTTGTAAAATTGAAATTCTGAATGTGAAGACGGTACGGCCGGCGTATACACCACCAAAGTGTTTGGATGTTTGAAAGTGTCCGAAATCAAATCGACATTGTCTTCAAAATGGACCGAAATGCCCTTTTCCATCAACCCATCGGTAATGGGTGTCGGGGTTCGGTCGTATCCGGCAACCTCCTTGCCCA
The DNA here is from genome assembly GCF_056857735.1 of Flagellimonas sp. L-11. NCBI lineage: Bacteria > Pseudomonadati > Bacteroidota > Flavobacteriia > Flavobacteriales > Flavobacteriaceae > Flagellimonas > Flagellimonas sp. L-11. Next base: position 13,276 of record NZ_JBSXNR010000016.1, on the reverse strand, counting down.
CAAATTTGAAATAGCGTGCCAGGGCGGACATACCTATGCCTCCTATGCCAATAAAATAAACGCTATGTATATCCTTCAAATTCACTTCAACAATTTTTCAATTTCATCCACAATATGCTCCGTTGCCTTGGGCATGGCCATTTTTTTAATGTTTTTTCCCAGTTTGTCCTGAGCCTCTTTCGAAGCCACTAAGTTTGAAAAACTGGTTTCAAATTCGGCATCCAACTCAACTTCCCGTAGCATAATGGCAGCATCCTTGACCACCAAAGCTTTTGCATTTTGGGTTTGATGATCTTCTGCCACGTTGGGCGATGGGATAAAAATCACCGGCTTGCCCACCAAACAGAGTTCCGAAACCGAACCTGCTCCCGCTCTGGATATAATCACATCTGCTGCCGCGTAGGCCAAATCCATTCGGTTTACAAAGGCCGATACCTTTACGGACCCGGAATTGTATTTTTTATACTCCTTATGATATAGTTTACCACATTGCCAAAGGACCTGCAATCCTTGCCCCGCAAAAAATTCGAGCTCCTTTTCAATCAACTGGTTGATTCTTCGAGCCCCAAGGCTACCTCCCAAAACAAGAACTGTTTCTTTGTTTCCATCCAGTCCAAAAAAGTTGCTCGCTTCTTGCTTGTTTTCTTTTACATCCACCAAATCGGTTCGGATGGGATTTCCGGTCTTTACAATCTTTTCCTTTGGAAAAAAACGTTCCATACCATCGTATGCCACACAAATTTTTTCCGCTTTTCCCGCCAATAGCTTGTTGGTGATGCCCGCAAAGGAATTCTGTTCTTGCAGTACACAGGGAACACCCAAGCTTTCGGCCATTCGCAACAATGGCCCGCTCGCAAAACCTCCCGTGCCAATGGCGACATGGGGCTTAAATTGTTTCACTATTTTGCGCGCTTCCAACAAACTACTTATCAGTTTAAATGGAAACATGAGATTTTTCAATGTCAGTTTCCGTTGTATTCCACTTATCCACAAGCCTTTAATCTTATAACCGGCCTGCGGCACTTTTTCCATTTCCATTTTGTCCTTGGCTCCAACGAACAAAAATTCCGCATCAGGGTATCTTTTCTTCAGCTCGTTCGCAATGGCCACCGCAGGATAAATATGTCCTCCCGTTCCTCCTCCAGAAAGTATAAACCTATAGTTGTCCACTTAATACTTCTAAAGGGTTCGTTTCATCCATTCCGTGGGATTCCTCCTCCAAATTTTCTTTTCTATTGCTAGCACTTAGTACGATCCCAATTGCCATACAGGTCATCCAAATCGAGGTTCCTCCCATACTGATCAAAGGCAGCGGTTGCCCCGTAACCGGAAATAGCTGTACCACTACCGCCATATTGATGAAAGCTTGGAACACGATCGGCAATCCCACGCCTATCACCAGTAATTTTGAAAAAACCGTTTTGGACGAGTGTGCCACGACCACAATCCGAAATAACAGTAACAGATAGAAAAACAGCAATGCCCCTCCTCCCAACAAGCCATATTCCTCTATGATAATGGCAAAAATGAAATCCGACGTACTTTGGGACAACATATTCTTCATTACGCTCTTTCCTGCCCCCTTGCCCACTACGCCACCTTCGGCAACGGCAATCTGCGCCAAGGTCAGCTGGTGCAGATCATCTTTATCCGCTTGCTCTGGGTGGATAAAGGTTTCTATCCGTGATTTCCATGTCCCCGCCCTGGCCGGTAACACCTCGGGGGCCTTGAAAAGTACAAACAGGAACATGCCCGCAAATACAATCCCTGTTGCCACCATGGCGAACAAATATTTTAAAGGATACCCCCCCAAAAAACACAACACCAACACCATTAAACTGATAATGGCGGCGGTTGAAAAGTTTTCGGGCAAAATCAACAGAACCACAAGGGCGACAGGCAACCAAAGCGGTAAAATACTTTCCTTGAACGTGATTCTTGTATCCTTGATCTTGGTCAGGTACCTGGCAATCCAAATCATCAAGACCACTGCTGCCAAAGTTGATGTTTGAAAGTTTACACCCACCAATGGAATTTTAATCCAGCGGTTTGCGGTCACTCCACCAATGCGTGTTTCCACGGTCAGTGTGTAAATCAACAGTAATATTACAATGGGCATGGCAATTATGGACAGCCCTTTAAAGTAATGTGTAGGTATCTTGTGCACGGCATAAATAATGCCGAAGCCCAAGAACAAGAGCACAGCATGTTTTACCAAATGCCCCAAAGTGGTCCCATCGCCATTGACGTAGACCAAATTGGTACTGGCACTGTACACTGGCAAAAATGAGAAAAGGGCCAAGAGGGCCACTACGCCCCAAATGGCTTTATCACCTTTCAGATTTTTGAATATTGCCAACACGTTCTACAAATTTTTTATCGCGTTTTTAAATTGATCTCCCCGATCTTCATAATTTTTGAAAAGGTCGAAACTGGCACAGGCGGGCGACAACAAAACGGCGTCTCCCCGCTCGGCGATCTTATAGGCCACTTTTACAGCCTCCTCCATGGAATAGGTCTCGACCATAAGGTCGATAACGTTTCCGAAAGCATCCTTTAACTTGGAACTATCCGCTCCCAAGCAAACAATGGCCTTTACCTTTTCCCTTACCAATGGCATCAACTCGGAATAATCGTTTCCTTTATCCACGCCCCCTGCAATCCAAACAATGGGCTTTTTAATGCCATCCAAAGCATAAAAAGTGGCATTCACGTTGGTCGCCTTGGAGTCGTTGATGTATTCCACATGGTTGATCTTCAATACATTTTCCAATCTATGGGGTACCCCCTGAAAAGATTGGATACTCTGGCGAATTGTCTCTTTTCTGACCTTGACCAGCATGGCCGCCATACTAGCTGCCATTGTGTTCTTTACGTTGTGCTGCCCTTTTAAGGCCAAAATATCTTTACTCATTTCCAAGGTTTTATGTTCTAATTTTATTTTTATCGTTTTGTTTTCCAGCCAAGCTCCTTCTTCCAGTTTTCCTTTTATGGAAAAAGGAATCAATTTGGATTGAACAGGATGTTTCTTCAACCAATCCCCAATCACTTCATCATCGGCATCATAAATCAGGTAATCGTTCTTGTCCTGATTCATGGCTATTCTGAATTTGGATGCGATATAATTTTCAAACTTGTAATCATATCTATCCAAATGATCTGGTGTTATGTTGGTGATCACAGCGATATGTGGTTTAAAATCCACAATACCGTCCAACTGAAAGCTGCTTATTTCCAACACATAATGCTCAAAATCTTGCTCAGCCACCATTTTGGCATAGCTATCACCAATGTTTCCCGCCATGCCCGTATGCAATTCACCATCCTTTAAAAGATGGTAGGTAAGCATGGTGGTCGTTGTTTTTCCGTTGCTTCCCGTAATTCCGATCAGGGTGGCATCTGTATATTTTGATGCAAACTCTATTTCAGAAATCACCGGAACACCTCTTTCCACAAGTTTTTTCACCAATGGAACCGTATCCGGAATCCCGGGACTCTTCATCACCAGGTCAGCATTCAGGATTTTAGCTTCGGTATGCTCACCGGACTCCCATTCAATCTCAAAATGTTCAAGAACTTTTTTGTATTTCTCTTTTATGCCGCCCTTGTCCGAAACAAAGACTTCAAATCCTTTTTGTTGCCCCAAAATGGCGGTTCCAACACCACTTTCTCCTCCTCCGAGTATCACCAATCGCCCCATCTATCGAATCTTTAGAGTGACAATACTGATGATTGCCAGCATAATTCCAATAATCCAAAAACGGGTCACTATTTTGCTCTCGTGATACAATTTTTTCTGATAGTGATGATGTAGGGGTGCCATTAAAAATATCCGCTTTCCTTCGCCATATTTCTTCTTTGTGTGCTTGAAATAGCCCACCTGCAACATCACGGACAGCGATTCCGCAAAGAAGATCCCGCATAAAATGGGAATCAACAATTCTTTCCTAACGATAATGGCAATAACTGCAATAACACCGCCAATGGTCAAGCTACCGGTATCTCCCATAAACACTTGGGCCGGATAGGTGTTGTACCATAAAAAACCGACCAGAGCACCCGCAAAGGCAGCTATAAAAACAACCAGCTCGCCTACACGCGGCAAATAGAAAATGTCCAAATAGTCCGAGAATTGTATATTGCCCGACACCCAGGCAAAGATCCCCAGGGTCAATACAATTATGGCCGATGACCCCGCCGCAAGGCCATCAATGCCATCCGTAAGGTTGGCCCCGTTGGAAACTGCGGTCACGATCAAAATTACCACAGGGATAAAGATGAGCCATGCATAATCTTCGGCCCCCTCACCAATCCAAGAGATAAAATCCGCGTAATCCAGTTCGTTGTTCTTAAAAAAGGGAACATTGGTACGTACCGCTTTGGTTTCATCGCCAAAAACCCTTTCTACTTTAAAATTTTCGGTTATGGTGGTCGAATCTTTTTCCTTAATGGTAACCGCTGGGTGAAAATACAGTGTCAATCCAACGATCAAACCCAATCCAACTTGCCCCATTACTTTAAATCCTCCCTTTAACCCTTGCTTATCTTTTTTAAAGGTTTTGATGTAGTCGTCTACAAATCCGATAATGCCCATCCAAATTGTCGTTACGATCAACAGGATGACATATATATTTTTGACATCAGCGAACAAAATCACGGGTAATAAGGTGGATATTATAATGATAAACCCTCCCATGGTAGGTGTTCCCGCTTTTTGCTTCTGTCCTTCCAAGCCAAGGTCGCGGATGCTTTCCCCAATCTGCTTTTTCTGAAGGAACAAGATGATTCGTTTTCCGTAGACCATGGCAATCAATAGCGAGAGCAATACGGACAAGGCAGCCCTGAACGTAAGGAACTGAAAAAGTCCCGCACCCGGCAGTTGGTATTGTTTCTCTAAAAATTCGAACAAGTAGTATAACATGGACTACACTATTTTTTTAGGCTCTCCAGAGCTTCTTTTATTTCTTCGAAATCATCAAAATCGACCCGGACCCCGTTGGTTTCCTGATAGGTCTCGTGGCCTTTTCCCGCCACTAGGATTATATCGTTGGCCAACGCCAGTTTACATGCCGTTTTTATGGCCTGCTTCCTATTTTCAATGGATAGCACCTTTCTTGTGTTCTGGGGTTCCACTCCAGCTTCCATTTCTTCAATTATGGCAGTAGGTGATTCCGTCCTTGGATTGTCGGACGTGAAAATGACCTGATTGCTCATTTCTGAAGCGATATGACCCATAACCGGACGCTTAGACTTGTCACGGTCACCACCACACCCCACTACGGTGATGACGTTTTCATTTCCAGTCCTCAATGCATTGATTGTAATCAATACATTTTTTAGTGCGTCCGGAGTATGGGCATAATCAACAATAGCCGTTATCTTATCTTTTGATATATAATATTGGAACCTGCCATCCACGTTGTCCAGTTCGCTCATCAGCCTGAGGGTCTCCATCTTTTCGAGTCCCAAAATGTCGGCCGTGGCATATATGGCGAGTAAGTTGTACGCATTAAAGTCCCCAATGAGTTTGGACCACAATTCGTTATCGTCCACCTTTAAAAGTTGACCGTTGAACTGCTTTTCCAATATCCGCCCCCTGTAATTGGCAAAGGATTTTAAGGCATAAGTGTATTTTTTGGCTTTGGTGTTCTGTAGCATCACCAAGCCGTTTTTATCATCGATATTGACCAAGGCAAACGCGGTTTTTGGCAAACCATCGAACAATTTTTTCTTGGTGTCCCTGTAGTCCGCAAACGTTTTGTGGTAATCCAAATGGTCGTGGGACAGATTGGTAAAGATGGCTCCTTCAAAACAAAGCCCTTCTGCCCTTTTTTGATGAATTCCATGGGAACTCACCTCCATAAAACAGAACTCCACACCTGCTGCATTCATCTTGGACAAATAATCGTTGATGGTGATCACATCGGGGGTCGTATGGGTGGTCTTGTACTCGCTATCGTCCACCATTACCTTTATGGTGGAAATCAATCCCACCTTAAAACCTGCTTTTTTGAACAGATGGTACAAAAGCGTGGTAACGGTGGTCTTTCCATTGGTGCCCGTAACCCCGACCAGTTTTAAATTCTTGGATGGATTATCATAAAAATTGGAAGCAATAACAGCCAGAGCACTCTTGCAATTGGCCACCTGCAAATAGGTGACCCCATTGACCATTAACTCGGGAAGTTCTTCGCACACTATGGCTCTTGCCCCGGAATCTACGGCCTTTTGAATGTATTTGTGCCCATCGGTAAGGGTACCACGAACGGCAACAAACACATCGTCCATCTCCACTTTTCTGGAATCGAAATGAACATTGTTCACCATCACATTGGTATCTCCGCTCACCGCGGAAAGGCTTACACCATATAATATGTCCTTCAATAACTTCATGAGAGTTGCAATACAATTTTCTTGACCTGCTTTATGTTGGTCCCTTGGTTTACCGATTGATACTTTACTTTTCCATTGCCGTGCACCTCTACTTTAATTCCCAGATTTTCCAACAGGGAAACGGCATCCATACCACTCATACCCTTTACGTTGGGCACGGTATTGTATTTTTTTTGGACTTGGGCATAGTATTGTTGGTACTGTTGCTCCAAGTCTTTATCTTCAATAACATTGATGTCCACCTCATCTACCATAGGTGAAATGGCATGTATTTTCTGCGCCATGGATTTGAATACCGGACCGGAAACATCGGCTCCATAATATCCTTCTTCCTTATCGGGTTCGTGAATTACCACAATGCACGAATATTTTGGATTGTCCGCTGGAAAGTATCCTGCAAATGATGAGATATAGGCCAATTTATCCGGGTTCTTTTCCACATAGTTTTTTTGTGTGGTACCCGTTTTTCCCGCCATTGAAAAGTTTTTGGAGTACAGTTTATGCCCTGTACCATAATCCTTTTCCACTACATCCTTTAATAATTGTTGCGCCTTTTCTACCGTTTCTTTGGAACAGATGGAAGAGTTCAACACCTCCTTGTCAAATCGCTTCAAAACCTTGTTGCCTTCACGTACTTCTTGAATCAACCGAGGTTTTACATATTCGCCGTCGTTGGCAATGGCATTGTAGAAGGCCAAGGTCTGAATCGGGGTCAACGACACTTCGTACCCGTGCGACATCCATCCCAACGAAATTCCAGACCAACCTTTATCACCGGGGTAACGGATTACCGGATCGCCCTCACCAATGATTGGCAAGTCCAATTTTTTATGGAGTCCCATGTTCATCAAGCGGTTGACGAATTTCTCGGGCTGTTGCTTATAATTCTCATTGATGATCTTCGCAAAAGCCGTATTGGAGGAAACCGCAAAAGCCTTAGCTACGCTTATCTTTCCGTATCCGCCCCATTTTGAATCCTTTACGACTCCATCATAAATCCGATACCTACCTTTTTCCGTATCAATGACGGTACTGGTGTCGATTACCTTATCTTCCAAGGCGGCCACTAAGGACATCAATTTAAAAGTGGAACCCGGTTCATGGGATTCACCCACGGCATAGTTCAACTTTTCGTAATACTTTCCTTCAGATGTTCTTCCCAGATTGGAAATGGCCTTGATCTCACCGGTTTTGGCCTCCATCACCACCACACAGCCATGATCGGCCTTATATTTTTCCAATTGCCCCAACAATTCGTGATGGGCTATATCTTGAATATTGATATCGATGGTCGAAACCACGTCAAACCCATCTTGAGGCTCAACAATATTGTCCAACCCAACAGGCTTCCATTGTCCCTTGGCTATTTTTTGCTTTAATCGCTTTCCTTCCTTACCGCGCAAATAGGATTCGCCAAATGCCCCGTCCAAACCTACACGGGTATAGTATCCGTTTTCATCCACGCGCTCGTACCCAATACTCCTTGCCGCCATTTTACCCAAAGGGTACTCTCGAACCACACGATGGGTCTCAATAAATCCGCCCTTGTATGGCCCAAGGTTGAACAGGGGAAACTGTTTGATGCGCACATAGTCCAGATACCCCACATTACGGGCCACCAACTTGTAGCGATTTCCGTTCGCCCTCGCCTTTCGGAACAACTGTCTGTAGTAAGAAGATGGCCTATTGAAGAGTACGCCCAAGGAATCCGACAAGGCGGCCACATTGTTCTGAAAGTTTTCTTGCGAAACGGTTTGGGCGTCAAACCGGATTTCATATTTAGGTACGGATGCGGCCAACAAACTACCATCTTCGGAATAAAGATTGCCACGATTGGGCTCAATGGTGAACATCTTCTCGGTTTGGCTCAAGGCCAACTCCCTGTATTTTTCGCCTTCCACCATCTGAATATCCACCAACTTCACCACCACGGCAATGGCCAACACAAGAAGACCTCCCGCCACGAGGTACAATCTGTTCATGATATTTTTTTCGGTAATGGCCACTATTCCGCTGATTTAACTTTAATTTTTTGGGGAGGGTTTTCCGACGGCACCAGTCCTTTTTCGGCCACCACCTCCCGCAAGGTCGATTCCAATTTTAGTTGCTGCACACTGGAACGGGCTTCAAAAAACTCACTTTTAAGTTTTCGCACTTCCTCGTTCAACTCCGCAATCTCCAATACCTTTCTATCGGCATTATGGCTGCTGGAGATCATCAAAGCCGCCAAGAAAGAGGCAAACAACAAAAACATCCAATTTTTGGGAGCGTCACCGCTTACCAAAAACCTTCCTTTTAATATGTCCAGCAATCCTTTTCTCATTTTGTGTTCCTTTTGCCGTCCCATGAATACGGGAATCTATCCACATCCCATCTTTCGACTGGCCCTTTATATTTTTTCCGCAATGCGGAGCTTTGCACTTCTCGCCCTATTGTTACTGGCTATTTCTTCTGTTGATGGCGTAATCAACTTCCCAACTTTTTTTAATGGAACATTTATGTTCCCATAAAAATCCTTCTCGGGTTCGCCGTCGAACCTACCTGCACGGATAAAGCGCTTTGCCAATCTATCCTCCAAGGAATGGTAACTGATCAAGCTCAACCTCCCCCCTTTGTTCAACATCTCCGGCACTTGTTCCAAAAACTCTTTGAGCACGGCCATTTCCTGGTTCACCTCTATCCTGATAGCTTGATAGATTTGAGCCAAAATTTTGTTCTCTTTCATTTTTGGCAAAAACCTGCTCAAAACCTTTTTCAGATCATCCGTTGTTTTGATGGGCTCACCAGACCGTGCCGAAACAATGGTCTTGGCCATGGCATTTGCATTTCGCAGCTCGCCATACTGAAAAAGTACCGACGCTAAATCTTCTTGGGAATAGGTGTTCACCACCTGAAAGGCCGTCAATTGATTGTTTCTGTCCATTCGCATATCCAAATCCGCATTGAACCGAATGGAGAAACCGCGGTCAGCCTCATCGAACTGATGTGAAGAAACCCCGAAATCCGCCAAGATTCCATCAACTTTCCGAATGCCATAGAACTTTAAATACTGTTTGAGGTAGCGAAAGTTTTGGTTGATCAATTGGAACCTGTCATCATCCAATACATTTTGCAGGGCATCCTCATCTTGATCAAACGCGAACAACTTTCCACCATCACCCAATCTTTTCAAAATTTCCTTGGAGTGTCCTCCGCCACCAAAGGTGACATCCACATACACCCCATTTTCCTTTATGTCCAATCCGTCCACCGACTCCTTCAGCAACACTGGATTGTGGTACACACTACTCATCGTCGTCAAAAATCTCCTCGGCCAGATCGGCATAATCCTTCTCGCCTTCCGCCAAGACCTTCTCGTACTTATCCTTGTTCCAAATCTCGATTTTATCAAAAACCGCGTTCAGAACCACCTCTTTCTCAATTCCAGCGAACTCCACCAAATTTTTTGGAATCTGCAATCTTCCGGAATCCCCATCAATGCCCACTTCTTTCATACCGGCCACAAAGTTTCTCACGAAAGCATCGTACTTTCGGTTGATTTTGCTTTTCTTCATGACTTTCTGCATGAGGACATCGAACTCCTGCTTGGGGTACAATTCCAAACATTGCTGAAAAACCGACCGCTTGATAACAAACCCTTCCTTTAAAACAGGCAACAGCTGATTTTTCAAAGAAATGGGCAACAACACCCTTCCTTTGGAATCAGCTTTGCAATCATGTTGTCCTATGATATGGGTCACTAGAAATCAATTGGTTACTTAATACAACTCAAATATATAGATTTTATTTCCACATTTCTCCACATAACACCACTTTTGTTAATAAATTATCCACTTTTCGATGAAAAACTCCTGATTCGTCCCTAAATCAAACTTGAGATCCACAAACTCATTCAAGAATAGAATTGATCGGATTAAAAAACTTATCGCAGTTCTGATTAAAACCTAAAATCTTTGTGATATGAAATTCCTATATTTGCGCCTCTTACTACCAACTAACTATAGATGGAAGAGCATTTAATCGAGGATGGCAAGTACCGATATATAGAAAAGGGAGAAGGGACTCCCATGATTATATTGCACGGTCTGATGGGGGGGTTGAGCAACTTCCAGGGTGTATCCGAATATTTCCCCTCTAAAGGATATCAGGTGCTTATTCCCGAGCTGCCCATTTACGACATGCCGCTCCTAAAAACCACGGTAAAGAACTTTGCGACATTTTTGGAAGGGTTTATCGAACATAAAGGATTGAAGGATGTTATTCTGCTGGGAAATTCCCTTGGTGGACACATTGGGCTATTGCACACCAAGATGTTCCCGGAAATGGTCAAAGCATTGGTTATTACAGGTAGTTCCGGACTTTACGAGAGTGCCATGGGTGATGGATACCCCAAACGTGGTGACTATGAGTTCATAAAAAAGAAGGCTGAGGACGTATTTTACGACCCCAAAGTGGCCACTAAAGAAATTGTGGACGAGGTTTTTGCCACGGTAAACGATAGGATGAAACTGGTAAAGACACTGGCCATTGCCAAAAGTGCCATCCGGCACAATATGTCCAAAGATCTTCCCCACATGAAGACGCCAACTTGTATTATTTGGGGAGAAAATGATACAGTGACGCCACCAAACGTAGCCAAGGAATTCCATGAATTATTACCGGATTCAGACCTTTATTGGATAGAAAAATGCGGTCATGCCCCTATGATGGAGCACCCCAACGATTTTAACCATATTCTGGAAGCTTGGCTGAAAAAGCGTAACTTCTAGGCATGAAAATCACCTCTGCAGAATTTGTAATGAGCAACTCCAATGTTGCCAAATGCCCCAACGAACCTTTACCGGAATACGCCTTTATCGGCAGGTCAAATGTAGGGAAGTCTTCGTTGATCAATATGTTGGTGGAACGCAAAGCGTTGGCCAAAACATCGGGTCGGCCAGGTAAAACACAGCTCATCAACCATTTTAAGATCAACAACAATTGGTTTTTGGTAGATTTGCCCGGTTACGGCTACGCCAAGGTTTCCAAAAAAGACAAAAGAACATTTCAGAAGTACATCACGGAGTACTTTCAAAAAAGAAAGCAACTTGTCTGTGGTTTTGTTTTGGTGGATATCCGGCATGAACCACAACCTGTAGACCTGGAATTTATGGAATGGCTGGGCACCAACCAGATTCCATTTGCCATTATTTTCACCAAAGCGGACAAACTAAAACCTGCCGTTATTGAAAAACAGGCCAATGCCTACCTTCAAAAATTATTGGAAGGTGCTTGGGAAGAAGTTCCTCCACATTTCACCACTTCCTCCACAAACCGGATGGGCAGGGAAGAACTTTTGGATTTTATTGACGGCATCAACCAAGAGTTTTTCCAGAGCAACAAATAGTTTATATGTTTTATTCCCGGGATCTATAGAGCGGTAAGATAATGCTGTGTTTTACGACTGACCCTATATCTGAAAACAGCTATTTTTAAATAAAAGATTGATACTATGAAATCTGTATTGCACAAAGCAACAACTCGCGGCCATGCTGATCACGGCTGGCTGAACTCCCATCATACTTTTAGTTTTGCAGGCTACAACGACCCTGAGCGTATGCATTTTGGCGTTTTACGTGTCCTTAATGATGATCAGGTAGCACCAGGCAGGGGTTTTGGAACGCATCCGCACGATAATATGGAAATTATCTCCATTCCTTTGGAAGGAGACCTTGAACACAAGGACAGCATGGGCAATACCACCACCATAAAAGAAGGGGATGTTCAGGTGATGAGTGCTGGAACGGGGATTCACCATAGCGAATACAATAAGAACAATGACAAGGAGGTAAAATTCTTGCAGATATGGGTTTTTCCGAACAAAAGAAACGTGGAACCCCGGTACGACCAGATTTCGATAAGGGATATTGAAAAGAAAAATGCCTTTTACCAAGTACTTTCCCCAAACCCTGATGATGAAGGTGTATGGGTTTATCAGGATGCTTGGTTCCACTTGGGAAAATTTGAAGCAGGCGCTACGGACATCTACCAAATAAATAAGGAAGGAAACGGGGTATATGCCTTTGTATTGGACGGCGAAGTTGAGATCAATGGGCAAAAATTGGAAAAAAGGGATGGATTTGGTCTTTGGGAAACAGATTCCTTTGACTTTAAATCAAATACCAACAGTAGGGTATTGCTCATGGAAGTTCCGATGAGCCTGGACAAAATTGGTCGTTAAAACTTTGACCCAAGATAAATTGTCGAGGCTGTCCAAAAAACAATAAATTTTCAGCTTTGTCAGATCAAGTGCAGTCGAGACCTCATTTTTACACATTGAGCCCAATAACTTCTCGACTGCGCTCGAAGTGACAGTGCATCATAATTGATTTCGGACAATCAGTAAAAAATATCCATCAAAATAAATTTTTATGGGAATATTGGTGTTTTAGGATTGCTAAACACCTACTTACCATGAAGACCACAATCAATAACCATACCCCTGGGGGCTTGTTAAAAACCATGTCCATTTTACATCTGGGAATTGCAGCCGCCCCTGTGGTACTTGGCGCCTTTTTTTTTGTTGAAACTGAGGACGCAAAGTTAAGTTTTTCCAACTCCAACGACATATTTTTTACCAAAGTACCCGTTGTTGCATTAGCCAGTATTTTTTTGGGAGACCTTATCTTTAAGAAAATCCTAAAGCCTTGCCCGAAAACGCAACATTAAAGGATAAGTTGGCGAAATTCCAATCCGCTTCCATTGAAGTGGTTTAAACTTTTTTCTTCTTTTTCCTGTTGAATTTTTTAAGAGCTATTACGATGAACGCGAGATAGTTGAACCCTTTCCAGCTTTCGACCGTCGTATCGAACCTGTTGAGCAGCGATCGGAAGCTGTCCATCCA
>NZ_JBSXNR010000015.1:0-23168 GCF_056857735.1 Flagellimonas sp. L-11 | reverse complement strand
GGTATAAATGGCACAATTTCCATTTCTATCATATCTTTGTCAAGTACACTGTACATAAAGGGTTGTTTTGGAATTATTTATGTTTGGCAACACAAATATCCGCAACCCTTTCTTTCGATCCAAAAAAGTTTAAATCACTTCATTATAAAATATGGACCAATGGATGGCGGTGCCCTTTTTTGTATCGTTGTTTTTGCCAACAACCAAAACCCCACCTATTTAATTATAGGCGTATTTCCACTATGTTGTTTGTTCCTTCAACGGCCCACAAAACAAAAGATTGAAAGTGCGTCGAACCTTAAAGGGGCGGATAAGGCAAAGTTTGACCGTACAAACGACCCTTTGGATCCGGTCTATTTTTTCAATTCCAGCTTTTCCGCAAAATAATCACAGAAATCCTTCATGGTGGCCGTCATTTTTTCATCTTGGGTGGCCTTGAAAAAGGTATCGGCCATGGTCACCAAGGTTTGATGGAAAAACACCTTCATTTCATCCACTGGCATATCTTTGGTCCAAAGGTCGATTTTTAAGGATTCCTGATTTTTGCTATCCCACACGGACAGCATCATGGCCTTGGCCTCTTCCTCATTAATCCCACCATCTTGTGCCGACCATTTCAATTCCTCGGGCACTCGGTTCTCATCCAATCCAACTGTCAAGGTTATCTCCGAAGTATGTTCTACTGCCATTTATCTTTTTGGTTTGTAATTCGATTCTTTTAAAATTTCATCCGCTGGCAAATTCAACATTTGCTTTACGTCCGTGTCCGTCTTTTCCATAAAGGCCCTTACGATTTGCCATCCCATATATCGTCCCAAGCGTGGGGGCGATTCATTGTCCAGCTCCAACCCAAACTTGGTGAAGGGGGCCGGGTCCAAGAATTTTCTATTCAATTCCGTATCGGTACTATACAGCAGTTCGCGCTCAACAAAATATTTCCACATTTGTTCTTCATTGGCTTTTGCCCATTCCATTTCCTTTTCGGAATATCCAATTTTTTGGGCATCGGTGGCCAAGGGTATCAATTTATCTTTTAGGTAAAGCTCTTTACCATAATATACCATACGGGAAAGCAGGGTCCGGTTTCTTGGGTAAGCCAGTACTTTTTTGGAGAAAGCACTGGCCACATCGGAGGTTAAGAACTTTTTGTCCAAAGACGCTGCAATATACCTTTGGATCCCCTCATAAAAATGATGATCCTCCCCCAAATAGTTATCAAGACCGATCAACAAAAGGGAATCTGCCAAAATAACCCGGCTGTCATAGCTAACATCGGAAGTAAGTGTTACCACATGGGGTGTTTCGGTTTCCGGAAAATAATATTCAATATGCTTAAAAAGCGATTCCAAATCCTTGGATTCCTGTTCAAAATTGCCAAAAGTTTTGGCTACCTCATTTGAAAGTTCCACTTGAAGGGTATCCGTTAGTTTGGCCGCCCAAACGCTATCTGGGAACTGCTCTGGGAACAAATAAGGGTACTCGGCCTTTAATTTGGGAATATCGTTCGCAGTTGCCTTGGCAAATTCTTGATCAAACCTTGAAATCCGTAAATCAATGGCGACCTTGTCAATTTCTTCCTCTGTCTTGTCCGTTTCCCCACATGATGAAAAAAGTAAAACCATCACCAAAACAAAGCTTCCAAATACTGGAATCGCAAAGTATTTTAACAACCTCTTCATTTTTAAGGGCACAGGGTTTAAATTTACAGGGCACAAAGGTAATTTATTGAATCTAAATAGTAAGATATGCAAACAGAAAAGGTTATAACCCATATTGTTGATTGGCTAAAGGAGTATGCCCAAAACGCAAAATGCAAAGGTTTTGTAATTGGAGTCTCTGGCGGAATTGATTCCGCAGTAACCTCAACACTCTGCGCCAAAACAGGATTGGACCTTTTATGTTTGGAAATGCCAATTCACCAAGGCAAAAACCAAGTAACCCGTGCAGACAGGCACATTGATTGGTTGATCAAAAAATTCCCGAATGTCTCCAGACAGCCCGTTAACCTAACGCCTGTATTCGATAGCTTAGTGGATGCATTCCCAAAAGTGGAGAAAGAAGAAGATCGTTTTATGTCCCTTGCCAATACAAGGGCCAGGTTGCGTATGACCACTCTCTACTATTTTGCGGCCCTCGAAGGGTATTTGGTTGCTGGCACTGGAAACAAAGTGGAGGATTTCGGTGTTGGCTTCTACACCAAATATGGTGATGGCGGTGTTGACCTTAGCCCAATTGCCGACTTGGTCAAAACAGAGGTTTACGAACTTGGAAGGGCGCTCGGAGTAAACCAGGATATTATGGAAGCCGCACCAACCGATGGGCTTTGGGGCGATAGCCGAACCGATGAGGACCAAATCGGGGCTTCTTACCCAGAATTGGAATGGGCCATGCAAATGGATGAGCAAGGTAAAACTGCCAATGATTTCTCAGGTAGGGAAAAAGAAGTGTTTACTATCTATAAAAAGTACAATACCGCCAACAAACACAAGATGGCCCCCATACCTATTTGTGAGATTCCCAGTGTGTTAAAATGACTTTTTACCCGTAAAAACCCAGTTGAAAACGAAAAAACCCCGAAAAAACTATGGTTTTAAGAAAAAAAGTAGAATTTTACGTTATTAAATTCTTATCTTGCTCGCTATGCATTGTAAGTATTTAGCCACTAACCATTTATTAAATTAAACCTAAAAAAATGATAAAAGTATTGATAGCTGACAACCATCCTATTGTTAGGCTTGGTATTAGACAGGTACTTGAATCAAGTTCAGATATTGAAGTTATTGCTGATGTTTCAACTACCAAAGAGCTTTTTAATACATTGAAAACCATAACCCCCGATGTAGTTATTTTAGAGATGGACATTCCAGAAATCAATGGAATTGCCACCCTTAGAAAAATGAAAGTGGACTTTCCGGACATTAAAACTTTAATGTACAGTGGACAGTCAGAAGATGTTTACGCGCTCAGCACCATTCGCGCAGGTGCATTTGGTTACTTATCCAAAACCGCTGATTTGGAATACATTATTTCCGCCGTTAAAAAGGTCAGCGAAGGAAACATGTTTATTACAAACGAGCTTGCACAACGCCTTGCTTTTGACGAAGGCACCCAAAAACCCAGAAGATTCTTTAGAAAACTCTCTTCCAGAGAGGTCGAGGTACTCAAACTATTGGCCAGTGGAAAAAGGAACAAAGAAGTTGCCGAAGGATTAAACTTGAACGAAAAAACAGTAAGTACATACAAAGCCCGCTTGATGAAGAAGTTGAACGTGGATAATTTGGTGGACTTGCTACAACAGGCAAAAGCCTTGGAACTATATTAGGAATACCCAACCAAACCAACTATTGTGGAAACCCCCTTTCAATTTAAATTGAAGGGGGTTTTATATTTTAGGAAAGCACGCGGTTTAATTTGGCGTTGAGCAATTTGTTGAGTTGAAGATAATTCATTATCTCTTCCAAAACCTCCGTATTGTCGCCCTGGTTGTCCTGGGTTCTCTCCTTGAGTTTTTCGATTCGGTTTTTTATCAAATTGCAGCGTAGGGTAAGAATGGTCTCACCCACCAATTGGGCCACACCTATTTTTTTCTCTTTTGGGTATATATCCCTCCGCTCCCAATCATGCAACACATACTGTTCTTCTTCCATTAAAATGGACGACACCTGCGAAACGGTTTCTTGGTCCAGATCGGATAAAAATGTACTTATCGAAAAATCAGCATCTTCGTTAAGTTTTTCGATCAACTTGTAATATATGGTCTTGAATTGCTCATTGGTCAGTTCGATTTCATCATCCTGAAGATCCAAATATACCTTTTCATACACCTTCGCCTCCACAACCTCAGGTTCGAGCACCAATTCGCCTTCATCATTTTCTTTGAGCACTAGATCCTCAAATTCTTGTTTTTGGTCCCCGTATAACAAAAGAACTTCGATGATCTTGCGCTCCAACTCATATTGAACATCCACCCTTTCCACCACGGCATCGTTCTTGACAACTTCGAAGGCCTTTTGTTCTTTCCTTACTTTTTTAGAAGCTTCCGTATGATGTTTTTTATCAATCTGAGCCAAGGTATTGTAGAGTACATCTTCAGAAATCTGCATGATCTTTGCACATTCCTGAACATATATTTCTTGACGGATACGATCGGGAATCTTACTGATGCTATTTACGATATCCCTGACCGTATCAGCTCTTTTTATGGGGTCATTGGCTGCCTCTTTAGCCAATAAAGAAGTCTTGAACTGGATAAAGTCTTTGGAATTCCCTTGAAGATAAAGCACTATATCCTCGTAGGTATTGTTTTTGGCAAAACTATCCGGATCTTCACCTTCGGGAAAGGTACAGATCTTAACATTCATGCCCTGTTCCAAAATGAGGTCTATACCACGGAGCGATGCACGCAATCCTGCCGCATCCCCATCGAACAAAACCGTGATATTTTTGGTGAGCCTATTAATGAGTCGAATCTGCTCTGGGGTCAATGCCGTTCCACTGGATGACACGATATTTTCCACTCCCCGCTGGTACATCTGAATAACATCGGTATAACCTTCCACCAAAAAACAATTATCCTCCTTGGCAATGGCCTGCTTTGCAGAATAGATACCATAAAGCACCTTGCTCTTATGGTAAATCTCGCTTTCGGGCGAGTTTAAATATTTGGCCGCCTTTTTGTCGTTGGTCAATATTCGTCCACCAAATCCAAGCACCCGGCCACTCATGGAATGTATGGGAAACATAACCCTTCCCTTAAATCTATCGAACGTTCGATTTTCGCCACCAGCTTTTTCCTTAACAATGGTAAGACCGGTTTTCTCCAAAAACTCCAATTTATAACCTTTGCCCAATGCCTCTTTTGTAAAGGCTTCCCACTCGTCCAAACAATACCCCAGTCCAAATCGTTTTATGGTCTCATCGGTAAATCCACGTTCCTTAAAATAGGTGAGACCAATGGCTTTGCCAGGTTCACTGTTCCATAGTTTTTCCGTAAAATACTTTTGGGCGTACTCAGAGACCAAATACATGCTTTCCCGCTCATTGGCCTGCTCTTTTTGCTCATCTGTCTGCTCGGTTTCCTCTACTTCAATATTGTACTTTTTCGCCAAATATTTAATGGCCTCGGGGTAAGTAAAGTGCTCGTGCTCCATTAAAAAAGCCACCACATTGCCCCCTTTTCCGCTACTAAAATCCTTCCAGATTTGCTTTACGGGCGAAACCATGAAGCTAGGAGTGCGTTCATCGGTAAATGGGCTAAGCCCCTTAAAATTGGAACCGGATTTCTTCAATTGCACAAAATCACCGATCACCTCCTCCAAACGGGCGGTTTCATATACTTGGTCTATGGTGGTTTTTGAAATCAAGGTGTTCTATTAAAATAGCTGTTAAAGATAATAAACCACTACTGATTTAAAATCCATAGTTTTTGATAAAGTACAATTTCTTGCCACGCACTCCTTACCTATAATTGGACAATAAAGACAAAGTTTGGGTGAATCGGAAATTAAAATCCCTATTTAAGATTTATTATCTTAGAAGCACATTCCACAATTACAGGGAATATTTTTAAAACAAGGATTGTATGATGAAAAGAGTATCGCGTAAAATTTGGATACCGAGTGTATTTTTAATGGCCTCTATGCTGGTCGCCCAAGGTCAAATAGCAAAAAAGGCATCCCCTATTTTTGAAAACGGAGAGGCCCAAGTAGTAGAAGCTTTTTCAGATCCAAGTAGATGGATACGTCATGATCTTTGGGTAGAAACGACTTTTGATTCGGATGGTGACGGTAAACTAGATCGTATGCATGTGGATGTGACACGCCCGGAACAAACGGACTCCGAAAACCTGAAACTTCCTGTTATTTATGAATCCAGTCCGTACTATGCAGGTACCGCTGGCATGGACAAAGACATTTTTTGGGATGTGAAGCACGAACTCGGTAAATCTGGGGAGCCCCGTAAACACCCGAACGTAACGCGTATAGCAGAGCGCCCCATAATTTCGAACTCTCAAGTAAGGACGTGGGTACCAAGAGGCTATATTGTAGTCCACTCCTCTTCTCCGGGCACCGGGCTTTCCGATGGAGCGCCGACCGTGGGCGGCGACAACGAATCCCTGGCCCCCAAAGCAGTGATAGATTGGCTCAATGGAAGAGCAAAAGGCTATACCGAGCGGGATGGCGGTAAAGAAGTAAAGGCCTATTGGTCCACGGGAAAAGTGGGCATGACGGGAACCTCTTACAACGGAACCATCCCCCTAGCTGCGGCCACAACCGGGGTTGAAGGTCTGGAAGCCATTATCCCCATTGCGCCCAATACTTCGTATTATCATTATTACCGCTCCAATGGATTGGTACGTTCTCCCGGTGGTTATCTAGGTGAGGACATTGATGTGCTATACGATTTTATCCATAGTGGTGATGAGTCCAAAAGAGCAAGAAACAACAAAGTGATACGTGATACCGAAATGAAAAATGGACAGGACCGCATTACGGGAGACTACAACGAATTTTGGGCCAAACGGGACTATCTGAACGATATGGAACCGATGAAAGCGGCGCTTTTGATGTCACATGGATTCAACGATTGGAACGTAATGCCAGAGCATAGCTACCGAATCTATAAGAAAGCTAAAGAAATGGGGTTGCCCGTTCAGATTTATTACCACCAAAACGGGCACGGCGGACCACCTCCAATTTCCATGATGAACCGGTGGTTCACACGTTACCTGTATGGCATTGAAAATGGTGTGGAAAAGGAGCCCAAGGCATGGATCGTTCGCGAAAATGATAAAAAAGACGAGCCAACCCCATATAGGGATTATCCCAACCCAGAGGCTAAGGACATACAATTGTTCTTAACCAAGGGAGCCCCTGAAAAAGGACAGCTAACCACCAGTAAACCCAAAAAGCAAGGAACTGAAACCTTGGTTGACAATTACTCCTTTTCCGGTTCCAGTTTGGCACAAGCGGAAACCACGAAACATAGATTGCTGTATGTTACGGCACCTTTAACAGAGGATGTACATATTTCCGGAGTGCCTAAAATCAAGATTAAATTGGCCAGCAACAAACCCGCCGCCAATTTATCGGTTTGGTTGGTATCCTTGCCTTGGAACGATGGCTTCAACACCAAAATCACGGATAACATTATTACACGGGGATGGGCCGACCCACAAAACCATAGTTCATTAACGAAGAGTAAGCCTTTGGTTCCCGATACATTTTACGAAATGGAATTTGAATTGATGCCGGATGACCAAATCATTCCCAAAGGCCAACAAATTGGGTTGATGATTTTTTCAAGTGATAAAGAGTTCACGCTTTGGCCCGAACCGGGAACGGAGCTCACTGTGGATTTGGATGGTACTGAACTTACATTGCCTGTGGTGGGAGGTAAATTCTGATTCAAAATCGGGTATAATTGACCAAAATTATGTAGTTTATCATATATACTATGGTTAGGATAGTATAACATTCATCCTGAAGACATAAAAATTTTGATAATTTATGTCACAATAGAACACCAGACCGAAAATATCGAGGTTTATGGAAAATGTTCTTCAAACAGAAAACCATTAAATGGTTATAGGAAATAGTGTTGAAGACTTTCCATCCACGAAGAATTTTGAGATTGTATTTATTGATAGCACATCCCTATCGGCAAATACAATATGACAAAAACAATTAAACGTTTAAAACATAATCCACACACATGAACAAACATAGTTTCGACACGCTTTCCGAGGCGGTAAATACATTGACCCAAGAAGGGTACAAAGAAGATTTTGAAGCAATGGAAAATTGTATTAAAGCATTATACTCCAAAAAGGAATACCAACCTGACGATTTGAAAATCATCGATTCTTACCGTTTTGAAGGCATTACGAACCCGGGCGATCAATCCACTGTATTTACCATTGAGGCCAACGACGGCACAAAAGGGACCATGGTAATGTCCTATAGTGCTTCGTCGGGGCAAAATGATGAACTTATCAAACAGATTCCGTACAAAACAGATTGATTATACTGATAGTTTTCCTACTGATGAAGGTTGATATAACAACCAGCCAGTTAGGCTAAACCTATTTTTATGGGCTTTTAATACAGCGTGGGGCACCACAGCACTTTTGAATAGCACGCAACGAGAAGCCAAGGGCTCTACCAAGAAACTTGTTCCGTCTTTTTCGAAAATTTCCAATTCGCCACCATCCCCAGGTTTCCAATCATCATTTAAATAAATGATCATGGAAATCATACGGTTGTTCCTATTCTCGAACTGATCTAAATGTTTATCATAATGGCCGCCCGATGGGTAATGGGCCAAATGGAATTCATATCCCGACAAACTGAGATAGCAATACCGGTTAAAGATATGCATGGTCTCATCCAATAGATTCCAATACGCTTGCAATTGGGCATCTCCTTCCCTGTCCAACCAGTACGTAAAATCTCCACGTATTCTGGTATCGATTTGATTATCGGAATGGGCGCCTATACCCGCTTCCTTGAAATTGGGGAGCTTACCAAGAAAAAAAGATTTAATCTCGGCATACAATTCGTCCTGCAAAAAATGGTCGATAATCACATAATCCTTACTGGAGATGTCATCCATCCAGGATAACCAATCCTCCAAGCTATGATAGGCGTTCAATGTTTCATAAATGTGGGCGAATGTAGAAAATATTTAAAAACGAAAATCATTTTTATTCATTCCTATTGGAAAGTTCTAACTTTGAATACGATTAACACAAGTTTTAAATGATACTCTTTTTCGGAACAAGGCCAGGCAAAAAGGAAACCAAAGCGCTTCCAAACGTTAACTGTCCCTATTGTCACCAAACCGGAACTTTAACAGTGGTGGCGCAGCCCAACTATGCACATTTGTTCTGGATTCCGCTCTTTACCATCAACAATGTGGCGTACGCGGAATGTTCGCATTGCAAAAAAGTGTACTACAAAGAGGAGTTTACCCCAGAAATGGAACGGGCCTTGTCTTCATAAAAAAGAGACTGTGACAAAATGTCGATTCCCGTTATTTCGGACAGCCTCTAGTTTTCAAGATTCAAAATGGTTAAATATCGAACCGAAGGCCTAATGATATATTGTTCTGCTTTATATCCGCATCTTTAAAGATCGGATTCAGGTCATATTTCAAATAAAGTAGTACCCCATCAAATCCCATATATCCACTCACACCATAAATCAGGTCACTGCTGTTGTAATCCCTTTTAAGTTTGTCCTTTACATTTTCACCATCCCTATTATATTTTAATTTCTGACGGGTTCCCAAGCTAAAGCCACCATAACCACCAAAACCTAACCTAAACTGATCACGTATGGAGTAACGCATGGTTCGTTCTGTTTTCTTTAGGCGAGATGGGCCGATTTCAAAATGTACTGGAAATACAAGATTGTCCATTCTAAATTTAGATTTATCCAAATCGTATTCAAACTCTTCCAAAACGGTTTGGTCACCTTCTTGAACAAAAATCCGGTTCCCATCTGGCTTTAAACCATTAAACTGAAATGAAAATCCGTAATTAAAACGTAGCCAATTAGAGTTTTTAAAAACCCTGGTCCGCCATTGCCAACCCATTTCAAAAAAACGGCTTCCCCCAAATTTATAGGGCGAGTCATTCAACGATTGCCCCTCGATCAATGCATTGTTCAGACCAATGGCCATTACAAAATCAGAGTAGGTGCGTCTGTCATATTTTATTTCTCTTTTCCATCTTTTGGAATTAAAGGTAACGGCAGGTTTACCATCAATAAGCAGTCCTATACGCACTCTGTCTCCCTCTAAGGTATCCAACTCGGTCAACATGAGCACCTCACCCTCATTGCGTTCCAACCAAGCGATTTTGTTCTCGACAATGGCAACTCGGTTCTCAATATTCAAAGCGCGCCGTTTGGCAACTTCCTCTTTTAAGGTTTTGGCTTCGCTTTCCGAAATATCACCATCTTCCAATCGCTGATTAATATCCCTGACCTCGAACTTAAGGGCGTCTTTCTCCTGTTCTATGATGCGTTGCTTTTCAATTTTCAACGCCTCAATTTTCTTTTGATAGTCCTCCTGCCCGAATGCTATATGGGAAACTAAGAAAAAGAATAACACTGCTGAATAAAATGTAATTGTTTTCATGATTGTTTTGGATTATAAACCTCCCTCCTTCCCGCCCGTTTTGGACAGGAAGTTTTAGAAGGTTTGTTTTGATTGATGAATAATTTTATTGATTTCGGTCTGCCACCGCGGTACGTAGTTTTAGGTAACCTGATTTTAAAGCATCAAAGATTTGGTCCCGGAACGATTCGTCCAACTCATCCTCGACCTCGGCCAACAGGGACATTGCATCCACAGAACCACTTTCAGAAAATAACTTATCGGTCAAAATCTGTCGCTGTGCCGCACGTAAAAGTGAATCCACTTCCGCATCGGAAACATCTCGCTGTGCAGTTTCCATAAGTTTCACTTGTGCCACTACTTGCTCTACTTTTTGCGCAATTAATTTGTTTGAGTTTATTATGACCTCGTCCCGCAATGGCTGTTTTACTTCCTGTTCAGCAACTACTGCATTGGAAATCGACTCTTTTGGACTAAATTTTTCCTTTTTTTTGGGCGTAACCGATTCAAGCCCTGTCTCCACAACCTCAGTTTGTTCCTCCTGTACAAGTTCTTTGACAACTTTATCCTTTGGCTCGATTTCAATCTCCGTTTTGGTATCGGTCTCCACAATCTGTATGTGTTCCACTTTAGGATTATCCTTGGCAAAAAAGAAGATGGACACCAATACAATACCCACAACACTTGCCGCTATGGCGTACGGGAACCAAGTATTCTTTTTTCTTGGTGATGGCTCCTTAACTTGCGAAGCGATTTTCTCCCAAGCATTCGCTGATGGGGCAATGGTTCGCTCCTCCAACTTCTCCTTGATATGTTTTTCCAATTTATCCATACCCGCTATTTTTTATTCGCCGATTTTGATTTGGGCGACATTCCGTTTAAACTTAAATTCTCTTGAAGCATCTTTCTGGCTTTGAACAATTGCGATTTTGAGGTTCCTTCGGATATTTCCAATAGCCCCGCAATCTCCTTGTGTCCGTAACCTTCTATGGCGTAAAGCAAAAACACTGCCTTGTAGCCTTCTGGTAATTCATCAATAAGGTATTGCACATATTCCAAATCCAAGAGATCATCATTTCCAGATGAAACCTCTCCGTTCGCTTCCACGGCATCATCATCATAAACCACAAATTGTCTTTTGCGCAGATAAGAAATGCTTTCCCTTACCATTATGGTTCTAATCCAACCCTCAAAGCTTCCTTTGTTTTCAAAGGAACTTAGGTGATTAAAAACCTTTACAAATCCATTGACCATCACATCCTCAGCAAAATGAAGGTCTTTGATGTATTGCCTGCAAACACCCAACATTTTGGGCGAAAACTTATCGTACAGCAACTTTTGAGCCTGTTGGTCTCCTTTGATTGATTTTTTGATCAATTGTTTTTCGTTGCAATGTAACGCGATGATCTTCAAAGTTTGGTTTATAAAAGTGCTTCTATTTTAATAGACGGGATAAATTCATGAAGGGTTGCCTGAATATAAATTTTTTTTGAATATCCGTAATAACACCCAATAGCAGTACCTTATACCATGAAACAAGCAAAGGATAATTTGAACAAATTCACTTTTACCGCACATTTCGGGGATAAACAGACCTGTAGGCAACATTTTAAGGAACAGCGGTATCGCGTAGAGGGAGGCTTACTTTTATAAACGCCACAAAATTGATACCTTTAGTACTTGTATACTATTTTTATCGAATGATAAAACCTTCTTATTTGAGTATATGTTTAATGTTTTTTTTGACTGCGTTTCAACTGTGGCCGCAAAACGCATTACTTAATAGTGAGAAGGCATTTACAGAATTTCAAAAGATAAGCGACTCCATAGCCGTTGATTTTCCAGAGGATGACATTAAAACGTATAGGCGCTCATCTTTTTCTGAATCCCAACTGCAGAACTACTTGTCGCTTCATTACAAACGTTTAGATTTACTAAAGTATATTGATGGGCATCATAGCTTTGTTTTAGACAGTTATTTGCACTCGGGTAATTGGTTTATGGAAGTTGGATTTCCGAAGGAGTCCATAAAATCATACCTTAATTTTTTTAAACATTACCGAGCACAAGAAGGCAACCTAACTGAAAAGGAACGCGATGTTTATATAGAAATGTTAACTTATGCTCGCAGTATACTTGCTCAAAATTATGCTGAACTAAACGAATTAGACAGTGCTGCAATTCAGCATAAAAAAAATTTAGAATATACCAAGTCACTAGATTTCATTTATTACCCTTCGGCCTTAAATAACTATGGCCTCTTTTTTTATTGGCACAAGAAAGATTTGGATTCTGCCATGCACTATTTTCAGAAAGCCTATACTATTACAAAAGCATCATATCCCAATCATACTTTAATAGGAAGCATTCGAGATAATATTGCAGATATTCATACAGAACTTGGGGATTACCTAAAGGCACAACCTTTGTATGCTACAAATTTTGAGTTTTTTAAAACTGCCGTTAATGAGAAAACCCACACTAAAGACATACCAAGGTTAATAAGTGCTGGTGCTCAACTCACCATTACGAACGCATATTTAAATCGTTTGGCAGCAGCGCAACGCACTTTTAAGGAACTGGAAGCAATTGTTGTTTCACATGAGGAAAAGAATAGTTTGGATTCTAATTCCAAATTAGAGTATTTAGAAGCTAAGGAGTTTTTACTGAAACAACAGAATAAGATTCCTGAAGCCTATGCTACATCACAACAAATTAATGCATATGCAGATAGCCTTCAGTTGATTGCAAAAATTGCGGATGAAAAATGGCAGACCGAGCTCAATGATGCTATTGTTGATAGAATAGCAATTAATTTTAAAATAGACCGTATTCAAAAAGAAAACAAGATAAAAAGTCAACGCACCAGACTTTGGTTTTCAGGGGTACTATCTTCCGTTTTTATCATTTTGTTAATCGTGCTTTACTTAAACCGGCGTCAACATTTGGTCAACGCCAAGAACAAGCAATTATTAACTGAACAAAAGTTTGAAAATACAGCCTTAAAGGTAGAACAGCTCAATACCGAAATTAAATCCAGGGAACGGGACCTTTCGGATTTTGCCATTAGATTGACGCAAGATCAGGATTGGGCCAAGGCATTGGCCAATCAATTAAGTTCTATTAAGCAAGCAGACGGCAAGGAACGGGAAGCTTTGATAGAAGAACTAGACCATACGATAGCGAATAAAATTAGCGTTGATACGGACACCCGGGAATTTTTTGATCGCTTGGACAAACTGAGTAATACATTTTACAGTAAGCTCACGCAAAACTATCCTGATTTGAGTAAAAATGAGATACGTCTTTGCTCTTTAATTCGTTTAAAAATTGAGAGTCGAAGCATTGCTTCGCTTCAAAACATCACTCTGGCTTCCTTAAACACAAGTCGTTATCGCTTAAGAAAAAAGTTGAATCTCTCCGAAAACACTGATTTAGACCTTTTTATTCAGGGTTTATAAAATACTGATTTTATTGCCGTTACAGTTGAAACAGCTGATTTGTCTATTGATTGTCTATACCCTGTTGATTGGTAGTCTATGCCAAATTGATGGCTGAGCAAGTTTTATCCAATACCTTAGAGCTATCCTACTTTGTTGCGCTTTACCAGTCGAAAAGATTCAATCCATTTAATTTAAAAACCTCTCAAAATGAAAAATCTGATATTTGTTCTTTTTATTGTAGGCTTAGCCAACCTTACAATTGCACAGGAAAACTTGGCTATGAATACGACAAACAAAGTGATTGTCCATACATCTAAATCCTCTAAAATTCAGAATGAGCAGTATCTAAATTCAAGGAACGGCGTCGCACCAACTTTGGCCTTAGGCATAAAGCGTTTACAAAATGTTGCGGCAGACTATGATATTACCGAAAATCGCATTTATAGCATAAATAAACATATTACCTATACCGTAGTTTTTGAATCGGGCGCCAATTATATTAAGGCCATTTACGCCCATGACGGTACTATTCTTGAGTCTGAAGAGTATTATGAAGGTGTACGGGTCCCATACAGTCTTGGAAGCGAAATCGCTAAAACTTATCCAGGCTGGTCATTTAATAACAGTGATTGTATAATCGAGTATACTAAGAATAAAGCCACTCGTTTTACCTACAGTTTTGTCTTGAAAAAAGGAAATAAATCGAAGATGATAAAACGTACGCTGTACAATCCGGTAAAAATGGACACGCGTTCCACTGGAATGTAAATCCATCATGGGTTCTGTTAATGTTTTACCTTTTTAAATTTTAAGATTCCTATACATATTCATGAAGGTGGCTTGCATCGGCATATCCCCAGTTTACAGCCACGGTCTCTAGAGTTAGGTTGGAGGTTTTCAGCTGAAAAGAGGCGCCTTTTACCCGATATTGCAAAGCAAATTCTGAAAAAGTTGAACCCATTAAATCTTTGAACAATGCTGTGAACTTCGTAACGGACATACGTCAGGCCAAGGCAGCCTCTTTGGTCGATATCAGCCTTTTTCTTCAAAAATCAATCGCGAGGCTCCTTGGATGTAGGCTCTAGATCCATAGTTTAAATCTTGAGGAGAAACCTTCCATTCTTCCATAAGGGAAAGCAACAGTTGAAATAAATATAGTTTAACCCAATCCGCATCATATTTTTTGGAAACCTTTGTTGGACTTTTCTAGCCAGACCATTTATTTCCCCCATCAAATTCGCTGCTTTTCTTGGTCCATCTATTTCTATTGGAGGAGACATAAATGCAGAGGCCATATCCCTATCAAAAAAACGTGTAGAGTAGCCAAATACCTTGGGACGATAACAAATACAGCCACTTCGCAAGGTACCTCCAGTTCTTCAAAACCATGTGGCTCCCACATACAACGCCAAAAGGAATTTTTTTGGGCAACCATCACATGAGGATAAAAGGGAAATGCCTTCAACAATACCTCAACGGGTTCGTGTACAAACTCAATAGAAGATATTTTGGTGAACGCCTGTTTGATAAAATGGTTATTGCCGCAATAACCGGCGTTTAGGTGTGAAAACGGATATTCAAAAAATTTTCAGTATATCTTTGATGTCCAAGTTTTTGAGTTTTTATTTTTTTCGGTCCACCACGTAATTGACCATAAGTGTGAGGGCACTTTTGTATTCTGAATCGGGATAATTGTCCAAAATGGCCAAGGCTTGATCTTTGAACTCCAACATTTTGGTCACAGCGTATTCAAGTCCATCTTTTTCCTTTACATAGGCAATCACTTCTTTTACCCGCTTTTTGTTCTTGTTGTGCTTTTTGATGGAGTTGATCAACCACTTTTTCTTTTCCTTATCGCTATTGTTCAGAGCATAAATCAGGGGAAGGGTCATTTTTTGTTCTTTGATATCGATTCCCGTAGGTTTACCGATTTTCTCTGCACCATAGTCAAAAAGGTCATCTTTGATTTGAAAGGCCATTCCGCAAAGCTCACCGAACTTCCTGAAAGTCTCCACTTCTTCTGAATCGGGTCGAACGGAACAAGCGCCCATACTGCAACAAGCCGCAATCAAGGTTGCAGTTTTTTGACGGATGATGTCGTAGTAAACATCCTCAGTAATATCTAAAAGTCGTGCTTTCTCTATCTGTAATAATTCCCCTTCGCTCATATCCCTAACCGCGTTGGAAATAATATGGAGCAAGTCGTAATTCTTATTTTCCAAGGAAACCAACAGTCCTTTGGAGAAAAGAAAATCACCTACCAAAACGGCAATTTTGTTCTTCCACAAGGCATTGATGGAGAAAAAACCCCTTCGCTTGTTACTATCGTCCACCACATCGTCGTGCACCAGGCTAGCCGTATGTATCAACTCAATAATGGATGCTCCGGTGTAGGTGCGCTCATTGACCTCGCCGTTCAACAATTTGGCGGTTAAAAATACGAACATGGGCCGCATCTGCTTGCCCTTTCTATTTACTATGTAGTAGGTAATCCTATTGAACAATGCGACTTTGGAAGACATGGATTTGAGGAATTTTTCCTCAAAAAGCTGCATCTCATTTTCTATAGGTTCCCTTATCTGCGAAACGACTTTCAACGTAACAGGTGTGGTGTTTGGTTTTGAATGTCTAAAAGTAGGGAAAATGCAAGAGTTGTCGGAATGAAATCCAAGTTTTAAGATACAGCCCTAAAAGTATCGTTGATTTGCAGGGTTTGGGGTTTAGGGGGTAACGAATTATTTTGGTTATTGGTTGCCCTGATTATTGGGTTATTGGGTTACTGCGTACTGCGAATTGCTCACTACTTTCTGTCTCTTGCCGCTTAAAAACTAACCCTTATTCGCCAATTGTCCACAGGCAGCATCAATATCTTTACCGCGGGATCTACGCACGGTGACCGTGATGCCATTTCGCTCCAATGTGTTTTGGTACATTTCTACCGCTTTGCTGGATGCTTGCTGAAATTCACCATCATCAATAGGATTGTATTCTATAATATTGACTTTGGAAGGTGCAAATTTGCAAAACTTTACCAAGGCATCCACGGCCTCTTGGGTATCGTTTATTCCTTTCCAAACCACATATTCGTACGTTATCTTGTTTTTGGTCTTGCTGTACCAATATTCCAATGCCTCCCTTAAATCTTTCAACGGGAATGTGGCATTGAAGGGCATTATAGACGTACGCACTTCATCAATAGCGGAATGAAGTGAAACCGCCAAGCCGAACTTCACCTCTTCGTCTGCCATTTTCTTAATGATCTTGGGCACCCCTGAGGTAGAAACCACAATCCGCTTGGGTGACATGCCCAATCCCTCGGGCGAGGTTATCTTATCAATGGCTTTCAATACATTGTTATAGTTCATCAAAGGCTCTCCCATACCCATAAAAACAATATTGCTCAAGGGTCTGTCAAAATACAAACGGCTTTCATTGTCAATGGCCACCACTTGATCATAAATCTCGTCGGGATTTAGGTTTCGCATACGCTTCAATCGGGCGGTGGCGCAAAACCTACAGTCCAAACTACAGCCAACCTGACTGGAAACACAGGCAGTGGTACGGGTTTCCGTTGGAATCAAAACGGATTCGACGATCAACCCATCATGTAAGCGAACGGCATTTTTAATGGTTCCGTCCGAACTGCGCTGCATTTGATCTACCCGAATATGGTTGATGACAAAATTATCCTCCAGCATGCTTCGGGTTTCCTTGGAAATATTGGTCATGGCATCAAAATCGTGGGCCGATTTCTGCCATAACCATTCATATACCTGGTTACCACGAAATGCCTTGTCGCCCTGATCGACAAAAAACTGTCGGAGCTGTTCCTTTGTCAATGCCCGTATGTCCTTTTTTTTGATTTCCACCACTTAAAGATAAACAAGAAAAAATCCCGCTGGCCATAAAGCGAACGGGATTTCTCTTTTATGAAATTTTGCTTTTATAAAATCAACATGGCATCACCGTAGGAATAAAAGCGGTAGCCCTCCAAAATGGCCTGCTTGTAAGCTTTTTTGATCAGGTCATGACCTGCGAATGCAGAAACCATCATCAACAATGTTGATTTAGGCAGGTGAAAGTTCGTGATCATACAGTTTGCTATGCTGAATTCGTATGGAGGAAAGATGAACTTGTTGGTCCAACCCTCGAAGGTATTCAATGTATGCTCGGATGATACTGCGCTTTCCAATCCACGCATTACCGTAGTACCCACAGCGCAGACTTTTCTTTTGTTTGCCTTTGCGTTGTTTACGACCTCGGTTGCTTTTTCATCGATTACCAATTCTTCGCTATCCATTTTGTGTTTGGACAAATCTTCAACCTCAACTGGGTTGAAGGTCCCCAAACCAACATGCAACGTCACTTCAGCGAAATCTATCCCCTTGATTTCCAAACGTTTCAACAAGTGCTTGGAAAAGTGCAATCCTGCTGTTGGGGCGGCCACGGCGCCTTCATGCTTTGCGTAAATAGTTTGGTAACGTTCCTCATCATCAGGTGTAACCTCTCTTTTGATATATTTGGGCAATGGAGTTTCTCCCAATTCCCTAAGTTTTCTTCTAAAATCGGTGTACGAACCATCGTAAAGGAAACGCAATGTTCTCCCTCTTGAGGTGGTGTTGTCGATAACCTCGGCCACCAAGCTCTCATCTTCGCCAAAATAAAGTTTGTTACCGATACGTATTTTTCTTGCTGGATCTACCAATACGTCCCAAAGGCGTTGCTCTTGGTTTAGCTCCCGCAACAAGAAAACTTCGATTCTGGCCCCGGTTTTTTCCTTGTTTCCAAAAAGTCTTGCAGGAAATACCTTTGTATTGTTCAATACCATTACATCGTCTTCATCAAAATAATCAACTAGATCTTTGAACATTTTATGTTCAATTTTTCCTGTATCCCTATGAACCACCATCAGTCTGGATTCGTCCCTGTGTTCCGCGGGATATTCTGCCAATAGTTCCTTAGGCAATTCAAAATTGAAGTTTGATAATTTCATGTGGACTTTTTTTCGATTTTTTAAAGACGGCAAATATACAACCTCACAATAGCGGATGTCAAGTAATTTGATGATTAAATGTGGTTTACATCTTTGAGATGCTAAATCCCAGTGTTTTTAGGTCGTTCCAAAAATGGGGATAGGACTTGGATACCACCCCTGCATCATTGACCACAAAATCTGCTTTAAGCGCCAAGGGGCCAAAGGCCATTGCCATTCGGTGGTCGTTGTAGGTGTCGACTGCCACTTCGCCTTTTAGGTTGGATTGCGGTTGCAAGGTCAAACTTTCGGAATCTATATCCACCGTGGCTCCAAACTTGCCAAGTTCGGTCTGTAATGCTGCCAAACGGTCTGTTTCCTTGATCGGTAAAGTGTGCAGGCCCGTAAGATGGCAGCCAATGCCCAAACCAAGACAAGTTACAGCAATGGTCTGTGCAATATCAGGGGCATTTGAAAGGTTATACTCCAAATGATTTGACTTGACATCCGATGTTTTTTTAAGAAGGATGGCGTTGTTCGAAAACGTAGTTTCAACTCCAAAATCTTTATAAATTTCCGCCAAAACACTATCGCCCTGCAAAGAGCTTTGTTTATAAGAGGACAATTGAATCTCTGTGCCCACTTCGCACATGGCCGTAATGCTATAAAAGTAACTGGCCGAGCTCCAATCGGATTCCACGACCAGGGTGGTATCCGCTACATTTTCCTTTGGACACACCTTAATCATGTTCCCTTCGAAAGCGGTCTGTACCCCGATTTGCCCTAAAAGTGCCAAAGTCATTTTTATATAGGGTACCGAAGTTATTTTGCCGATCAGTTCGAGCTCCAAACCATTTTCCAGACTGGGCGCTATCAACAACAAAGCCGAAATATATTGGCTACTGATGTTGGCCGGAAGGGAAACTTGGCTCCTTTTCAATTTTCTGCCAGTAATTTTAAGGGGTGGGTATCCCGCTGATTTTTCATATTGAATATCCGCTCCGAGTGATTGAAGCGCTTCCACCAATACTTTTATGGGACGTTCCTGCATACGCTGAGAACCCGTAAGTACCACTTGTTTACCTTCCTGTGAAGCAAAATAGGCGGTTAAAAACCGCATGGCAGTACCAGCGTGGTGAATATCCACTTCGCCTGTTGATTTGGCCAATCCCTTTTGCATGACCGCTCCATCGTCGGAATTGGAAAGGTTCTCTATTTTGATATTTGGAAAAAGGGCCTGCAACAACAAAGACCGATTGGTTTCACTCTTGGAACCGGTTATTGCAATGGCCTTTTGAATTTTTCTATCGTCGGGTGCAGAAAGTTGGAGTCTCAATTCGTTAGGGTTTGAATGAATTGTCAAAACTAGAAAAAACAGCCCTAATGTCCCTTTAAGCAGGCAACTTTATTTGAGCTTTTTGTTATTTTGATGACGGTCATGGTCCCGTTTGGACTTAAGGTCCAGTTTTTTGTCAAAGGCTTCCTGCAAGTCTATTCCCGTTTGATTAGCTAAACAGAGTACCACAAAAACCACATCGGCCAGTTCCTCGCCCAAATCCTTGGCCTTATCGGATTCTTTTTCGCTCTGTTCCCCATAACGCCGTGCAATAATTCGCGCCACCTCGCCTACCTCCTCGGTAAGTTGGGCCATATTGGTGAGTTCGTCAAAATAACGTACCCCATGGTTCTTGATCCATTCGTCAACAGCTTGTTGTGCATCTGTAATATTCATTATTCTTTATTTTTTGTATCTATAAAAATGGTCACAGGGCCATCATTAAGAAGCTCAACCTTCATGTCGGCGCCAAAAATTCCCGTACCCACTTTTTTACCCTGTTTCTGTTCCAAAACTTGAACAAATTTTTCGTACATGGGTATAGCTACATCTGGTTTTGCAGCTTTTATGTAAGATGGACGGTTCCCTTTTTTTGTTTGGGCATGAAGTGTAAACTGGCTAACTACGATAATTTCCCCGTCAACATCAACAACCGAACGATTCATTACATCCTTATCATCATTGAAAATACGGAGGTTCACAATTTTATTGGTCAGCCAATCAATATCCTTTTGGCCATCGGCATCCTCGATGCCCAACAACACTAAAAGTCCCTTTTGAATAGATGAAACTACCTTTCCATCGACTGTAACACTCGCTTTAGAAACTCTTTGCAATACTGCTCTCATTATCTTTACCTATACGGATTGTCCTCATCCCCCATTAGCATTTGAACATAACTGCGGTAACGGCTTGCGGAAATCCCATCATTTTCCAAAGCTTCTTTTACTGCACATTTAGGTTCGTCCAAATGAAGGCAATTGTTAAACTTACACTCTGATTTTAAGGCAAAAAATTCTGGAAAATAATTGCCGATTTCATGCTTTTCCATATCCACGATGCCAAATCCCTTTATTCCTGGGGTATCAATAATACGGGCATCAAAAGATAAATCGTACATCTCTGCAAAAGTTGTGGTATGCTGCCCCTGCATATGCTGCTCGGAAATTTCGGCTGTCTTTAATTGCATCCCGGGTTCCAGTGCATTGACCAAAGTGGACTTTCCCACACCGGAATGACCAGCAAACATACTTGTCTTGCCCACCATCAGTTCCTTTACCTTATCCACGTTCTTAGCTGTTTTTGCTTCAATTTGTATGCAAGGGTAGCCAATTTTGGTGTAAAGGTCGATTAGATAGGCAACCTCACCCTTCTCCTCTGGACCGTATACATCCATCTTATTGAAAAGAAGCACTACGGGAATATCGTATGCCTCTGCAGTGACCAAAAACCGATCTATAAAACTGGTGAAAGTGGGCGGGTTGTTGAGGGTGATCAATAGAAAAACCTGATCAAGGTTGGAAGCAATAATATGGGTCTGTTTGGAAAGTTTTACCGACTTGCGAACGATATAATTTTTGCGTTCACCTATCTTATGGATAACCCCAAGGGTCTCATCTCCAATATTTTCCAACTCAAACTCCACATGATCTCCAACAGCTACCGGATTGGTGCTTTTAATTCCCTGTGTCCGGAACTTTCCCTTAATACGGCATTCATAAAACACCCCTTCCGAGGATTTTACGGTATACCAGCTTCCCGTTGATTTATAAACAGTTCCATCCACTATTTGTTCACATTTTGATTACAAAGAAACAATATTCCTACTTTTTCGTCGTATATCTTTATTAAGAGTTTTAACAATCATTAACATTTTAATCATGAAAAAAATCATTTTGGCCGCAGTGGTACTATTTACAGCAACTTTTACCATGAGCGCTCAACAGTACCGCGTAGTTACCAGCGTTGAGTCCATAGTACCCAACGGTTTGGGACGGTCTAGGATCATAAACGCCTTGGAAGATAAGGATTACAAAGAGTTTACAAGTGTCCAAACCGAGGATGACAATACCCGTAACAAATCCAAAAGAAACGAAATCCGTGTAAAGAATTTTGAGGAAACCAAGCTATTGAACTTCTACAATATAGGCGGTATCCGTTTTCAGAACATTGCGGCCAACGATGCCCTTATCACTTCCATGATCAATGATATGGTTTCCAATGGATGGGAGCTGGCCTTTGTGGTAAGCGGTGTGGAAAGTGAAGGTGGTAAAGGAGACGGACAAGGTATTTTTATAACCCGTTACATCTTTAAAAAGTAAATGCTTCCTTAGTCATCAAACAAAAAGAGGGTGAATTCTAAAAATCTCGTTATCTGTCAGTTCGAGCACAGTCGAGAACCTAAAGTAATTTGATAATCAATGGGTTTTGACTGCGCTCAACCTGACAAATTCAAACTTTTGTTGCTTTTTATACACCCTCTTTTTTATTGATTTAAATTTTCATTAATCCTTAATGTAGACCCTTCCTCCAACAAAGGTTTTTTTAAGGACTGTTTGCGGATTCCCGTAAACATACACATCGCCGCCCGCCTTTACGTTGATGTCCACAAGTTCAGATGCAAATACATCTGCCTCACCGCCGGCCGATATCTTAACGTCGGTTGTGGTTGTCCTTAGCGCCCTTCCTTCAAAAATACCACCTGTGTTGAGCACAACCGTTTGGTTTTTTGCCAAACCTGAGGCTTGAACAATACCTCCCGTCACCGCCCTTATGTCGGCATAATCCACATCCATTCCAATACGAATGGTTGCCCCTTCTTGGGCCCGCAGTTCAATTTTGCTTTTCTGTACCATTTCGTTGCACGTAATCTGGGCTCCTTCGTTACCATCGATTACGTCCAAATTGGTATAGTAGACCTCGATCAGGGTGTCCTCGCCCTGAAACTTTTTGTCCAATTGCATACGAAGCTTTAAAACCCCGTTTTTGTTGGTCCATTTAATGTCATCGACGTTCCAGCCTTTGATCATGATCTTGTTTTCATCGGATTGAATCAAATTGACCTCGATCAAATCAAAAACCTTGATCTTGTTGAACTCACCAACTTCCATATCAATGATTCGTTGCGAAAACATGACCAAGGGAAGCAAAAGAAGGGTCAATCTCAAAAGTTGTGTGTAAATTGAATTTATAGTTTGAACTTTGTTTTAAAAACTGACTGTATTGGATCCATACATTGACCTACTGAAGGTTCTCCTTCCCGAACTATTGATTACCCATTTCGATATTGCCAAGC